>JANNRN010000116.1:0-12632 GCA_031401375.1 Phyllobacteriaceae bacterium
ATGATCGTCACATCGCCGCCCGCGGCCAGTGCCTCCCGCGTGTAAGTCGCAATCAGGTCATCCGCCTCAAAACCGTTCATTTCGATGCAGGGAAGATCAAAAGCGATGGTCGCTTGGCGGATCAGGCCGAATTGCGGGACAAGATCCTCTGGCGGCGCAGTCCGATTCGCCTTGTATTCCGGGTATAGTTCATTGCGGAATGTCTTCGACGAATAGTCAAAGATCACGGCAAAATGTGTTGGCGTCACACCGACGGAAGTGTCTCGCGCTTCTTTGACGAGCTTCCAAAGCATGTTGCAGAAGCCCGACACCGCTCCGACCGGCGTGCCGTCAGACTTGCGGGTCAATGGGGGAAGTGCGTGATAGGCACGGAAAATGTATCCAGACCCATCAACGAGAAAGAGATGATCGCCTTGCTTCATGACGTCATGGATAACGCGGCGCAACGGCATGGTCCACGGGAAAAAATAACAACGTGGGATTGTTTTTTTCGAAAAACTCTCCATATCGTAATAAGGAACTGAGTGGGATCAATGAGCGATTCGTCTAAAAGCGAGTTGAGTGTTCAACTCGTCGCTGCAAAACTTGGCGCTATTCTCGCCCCAATGTTGGTTTTGGGGCTGGCGCTGCATTTGGCGGGCGAATCGATAAACCTGATTGTGTTGAAGTTGCTCGCGGTACCGCTTCTTGTTCAGGCGACACGCGGTCTTGGCCGAGTCGGATTTTTCCCTGTCCGAAGTGGAATGAGTGCCCTGCAGATCGTGCATACGCTGCATCGCATCACGCTCTATTCCCTGTTTCTCACGATTTTGCTGTGGTCGCCTGACGCAACACTGGCAAAAACGCTGATAAATTACGCCATTATCTTTTTGATCCTGGTCGCCGCGAAGGCGATCATGCTGGCGACGGAACACAAATTGTATCGTGCCAAGCGCGAGACCGAACAAGGTCTTTGACGGGTCGGCGCGGATTTAGCGCGTCCAATCAGGCCGCCATCATTGGGTTCACGCAATCGTTACAAAACGTTAATCTTCTGTGTCCTTGAATCGCCACAATCCTCGAACCAAATAAAGGTCATCGGCGTCAAAGCCGGTGTTCCGGAACGGCTCGTCCCCCGCCCGACCGGATTAGCGGCAGTCCACCCCCCCCCTCCGGGCTGCCGCGCAGTTGGTAGAGTACCAGAACCGCCATGGATCCCCTCCTCCATGGCGGTCTTTTTTTTCGCCGCTTGTTCTTGCCGCGCCGGAAGTTCCACCAAAGCGTTTCCAGGAAAAGGGGGAACCGGTTTTCCGTGCGGAAATGCGCAAAAACAAACAGTTAGAGCCAGCCAGCGATTCCAGGAAACGATGAATGGCTCTAATGGACGACAGGCTCTAAGCTCGGGCAAACGAATCGAGGAAACCATCATGAATATCGAACCGGTTCTTGAGAACATCGATGACCAGCTCGAAGAAAGCCTTGACCGGCTCCTTGCCCTGATGCGCATTCCGTCGATTTCAACGGACCCCGCCTATGCCAAGGACTGCCGTCAGGCCGCCGGATGGCTTGCCAATGACCTCAAGGGCATCGGCTTTCGCGCCACGGTCCGCGAAACCGCCGGTCATCCGATGGTGGTGGGCCATCATGACGGCGAAGGGCCGCACATCCTCTTTTACGGCCATTACGATGTGCAGCCGGTTGATCCGCTCAACCTTTGGGAAGGTGATCCGTTTGACGCCAGGCTGCGCACGCGCGCTGATGGCACAAAAGAGATTTTCGGGCGCGGCGCCGGTGATGACAAGGGCCAGTTGATGACCTTTGTCGAAGCGTGCCGGGCGTTCAAGCGGGTGCACGGCAAATTGCCCTGCCGGGTGTCAATCCTGCTGGAAGGCGAAGAGGAATCCGGGTCGCCCTCGCTCAAGCCGTTTCTGAAAGCCAACGCCGCGGAACTTGCCGCAGAAGTTGCGCTGGTCTGCGACACCAATATGTGGGACCGGCAGACACCGGCGATCGCCACGAGCCTGCGCGGTCTTGCCGAGGAGGAGATCATCATTTCGGCCGCCTCGCGCGATCTGCATTCCGGCTATTATGGCGGCGCCGCGGCTAACCCCATCCACATTCTCTCAACCATACTTGCCGGTCTCCACGATGGGGATGGAAAAGTCATGATTCCGGATTTCTATGACGGCGTGGAGGAAACCCCGCCGGACATTCTGCAAACGTGGCAAGGGTTGGGGCTTACGCGCGAAAAGTTTCTCGGCGAGGTCGGCCTTTCGATTCCTTCAGGAGAAAAAGGGCGGTCCATCCTTGAGCTTGTCTGGGCGCGGCCAACGGCGGAGGTGAATGGCGTCATCGGCGGTTATACCGGCGAGGGTTTCAAGACTGTCATTGCAGCCAAGGCCTGCGCCAAGATTTCTTTCCGGCTGGTCCACAAGCAGAACCCGGAGAAAATCCGCGCCGCGTTTCGGGCGTTCGTGCGCGCCCGCATTCCTGCTGATTGTTCGGTGGAGTTCATCAACCACGGCGGCACGACCGCAACACAATTGCCCTATTCGTCTGCGTTCATCGACCGGGCGAAGCACGCGCTATCCGACGAATGGCCCAATCCGGCGGTGATGATCGGCATGGGCGGCTCCATCCCGATAGTCGGCGATTTTCAGAGCTTGCTTGGCATGCCCTCGATCCTGATCGGCTTCGGGCTTGCCGATGACAGGATTCATTCACCGAATGAAAAGTATGAGCTGTCATCATTCCACAAAGGCGCCCGCTCCTGGGTGCGCATTCTTGCGGCATTCGCAAAAGGTTGAGAAATGACCATCCGCCATCACAAGGGTGACTTGCCAAACTTGGACCACTACAGTGTCGAAGCAGTCGCCGTCGACACCGAAACGCTCGGATTGAAGCCGCATCGCGACCGGTTGTGTGTCGTACAGCTGTCGCCCGGCGACGGGTCAGCCGACGTGGTGCAAATTCCGGCTGGAAAAGTGTCCGCGCCCAATCTTGTCAAGTTGATGAAAAACAGGAAGATCACCAAGATTTTTCATTTCGGCAGATTTGATCTTGCCGTGCTCCTGCAAAATCTTGGCGCCATGCCTGAGCCGGTCTTTTGCACAAAGATCGCCTCGCGGCTGACGCGAACCTATACGGACCGGCACGGATTGAAGGATATCTGCGCCGAACTTCTCGACATTCAACTCTCCAAGGTCCAGCAATCGTCGGACTGGGCCGCCGAGAAATTGACGCAAGCCCAACTTGAATACGCAGCCTCGGACGTCCTTCATTTGCACCGGCTGAAGGCCGAGCTTGAAAAGCGGCTTGCTCGTGAGGGCCGCTCAGCCATGGCTGATGCCTGCTTCAGTTTCCTGCCAACGCGCGCACGACTTGATCTTGCCGGCTGGGACGAGGAAGACATTTTCGCCCACAGCTGATCACAATCCGTCCGGACTGCATCGCTCCCGGCGGCATTTTTAATGTTGCTGTCCGCATGATTTTGAACAATTGGCTTGCGTTTAATCAATCGATTGATTAAACTGCAACCATGAAAACCGTCACGAAAGTCTGGAAGGATGCCGCGGGGGCGGAAGCCACCAGATCGGCACTGATCGCCACTGCGCTGCGCCTGTTTGGCGAAAAGGGCTATGACGCGACGTCAACCCGTGAAATCGCCGCGGCGGCGCGCTCGAATGTCGGCTCCATCGCCTATCATTTCGGCGGCAAGCCGGGGCTGCACCGTGCCTGCGGCGAGGCGGTCGCCGGGATCATGCATGGCGTCACCGGCCCGGCGCTGGCGGTTGCGGCTGATCCCGCATCCTTGTCGCGCGAGGCGGCAAAGGCGCTGTTTGCCGCGCTCTTGCGCCGCGTTGCCCAATTCATGCTGGCGTCAAAGGAAGCCAGTCTCATCGTCCCGTTCATCATGCGCGAAATGGCGCATCCGGGTGAGGCCTTCGATGCAATCTACGGATCGCTGATTGAGCCGGTGCACACCCGGCTCTGCGCCATATGGCAGGCAGCGACCGGTGAAGCGGCCGAAGCCAGTGAAACCAAGCTCGCCGTTTTCGCTATGATCGGGCAGGTTGTCTATTTCCGCATTGGCGCGGCGGCAGTTTCCCGGCGCCTCGGCGCTGCGGCCTATTCACCCGAAGACATCGAGGCGATTGTCAGCGTTGTCCAGCGCAATATCGACGCGCGCCTTAACGCATACCAAGGAACACCATCATGAGTTTCCTGTGCAGCCTGCCATTGGTCGCCGGCCTGATGTCCTCCTGCCCCGCGCCTTCGCCGGTCTTGGCAGTTGGCTATGTCGAAGGCGAGCATGTCATGCTGGCGCCGACGGAAACCGCGGAGCTTCTGACGCTTTCCGTGAAGCGGGGCGATGCGGTAGCTCCCGGCATGGTGCTGGCCACCCTTGAGGACGACGACGCCAAGATCAATGTCGCCGAGGCGAACGCCGCCCTCGCGCAGGCGCAAGCACAGCTGGCAAATCTGAAGGAGGGGCGCAGGCAAGAGGAAATCGGCGTTCTGGAGGCAGGTCTTAATTCCGCAATAGTCGAAGCCACCGAAGCCGAACGCATCGCCGCCCGGCTGACGGGCCTGTCACGGCGCGGCATCTCATCCCAGGCCGAACTTGATCAGGCGACGATGAAGCTTGATCTGGCCAACGCCAAGGTGGTGCAATCGCAAGCCAATCTTGCCGTTGCGCGATTGCCCGCCAGACCGCAGGAAATCGTGGCCGCCGAACAGCAGGTCAAGCGGGCTGCCGCGTCTTTGGAGGCAGCGCAATGGCGGCTGTCAAAGCGCAAGATCGTTTCGCCTGCATCCGGCACTGTCAGCGACATCATCCGCAATCCCGGTGATATCGCCGGACCGCAAGCGCCGGTTCTTGACATCCTGCCCGACGGGGCCGTGAAGATCAGGCTCTACTTTCCGGAAAGCGAAATGTCGAAACTGAAGCTGGGAACGGTCCTTGATGTTCGCTGCGATGGCTGCGCGGCGGGGCTTCAGGCCAAGGTCAGCTTTGTGTCGGGCGAGCCGGAGTTCACTCCGCCTGTCATTTATTCGCTCGAAAACCGGCAGAAGCTTGTGTTTCTCGTGGAAGCACGCGAGCTTGGCGTCGCCGGCATTTTGAAACCCGGTCAGATCGTTGACGCCAGTCTGACGGACGCGAAGCCGTGACCGGCCCCGCCATCGATGTGCATGGCCTGGTGAAAACTTATGGTGGAAGACGTGTAGTTGACGAGGTCTCCATGCGCGTCAATTCCGGCGAGATCGTCGGATTTCTCGGCCCCAACGGCTCCGGCAAAACCACGACCATCCGTATCATGTGCGGCCTGTTGAAGCCCGATGCCGGGTCCGGCACCGTGCTTGGTTTTGACCTTGCCAGCGACGCGCTCAAGATCAAGCGCGAAGTCGGCTACATGACGCAGAAGTTCTCCTTCTATACCGATCTATCCATCGAAGAGAACCTGATGTTCGTCGCGCGGCTCTATGAATTGAAGCCGGCGAAAGATTATGTCAGGGCAACGCTTGAAACGCTCGGCCTCACATCGCGCGCCGGTCAGCTGGCGGGGTCGCTGTCAGGCGGTTGGAAGCAGCGGCTGGCGCTCGCTGCATGCATCATGCACAAGCCGAAACTTCTTCTGCTGGACGAACCAACCGCGGGCGTCGACCCCAAGGCAAGACGCGAATTCTGGGACGAGATTCACCGGCTTGCCGCCGACGGCCTGACGGTTCTGGTCTCGACCCATTACATGGATGAGGCCGAGCGCTGCCACCGCATTCAATACATATCCTACGGAAAACTGATCGCCTCCGGCACCGTCGATGAAGTCGTCGAGGCAGCGGCGCTCACCACTTTTGTCATCACTGGCGAAGACCTTGCCGGCATCATTGATGATCTGGCAGGCAAGCCCGGCGTCGACCAGATCGCGCCCTTCGGCAACACGCTGCATGTGGTCGGCAGTGATGCAAAGGCCCTCGGCGCGACGATAAAAGCTCTCAATCAACGGCCGGGAATCAAGATCGCGCGCGGCCAAACCAGTCTTGAGGATGTGTTCATCCAGTTCATGGGCCAGTCGCGGGACAACATGCAATGAAATGGTTTTCCTTCACACGCCTTGGCGCGATGCTGGCTAAGGAACTCATTCAGATGCGCCGCGACCGCATCACCTTCGCCATGATGCTCGGCGTGCCGCTGATGCAGCTCATTCTGTTTGGTTTTGCCATCAATAACGATCCGAAGGGCCTGCCCTCGGCGCTGGTCGCCACAAGCCAGGACCGGTTCACCAGGGCAATTGTCACGGCGCTGGAGACCACAGGCTATTACCGGTTCACTCACGTCAGCGCCAGTGCGTCAGAGGCGGAGGCGCTCTTGGCCAGAGGCGATGTCGCCTTCGTTGTCACGGTGCCGTCGGATTTTTCGCGCCGCGTGCTGCGAAACGACCATCCGCAGATCCTGATCGAGGCAGACGCGACGGATCCGGCGGTGGCGTCGGGTGCGATCTCGACGCTGGGCACTGTCGCAGAGCAGGCTTTGAAGCGCGAGCGTGGTGTGACTGCGGGTGAAAGCAGCGCCAGCGCAGCCACCCTCAATGTTGTCGTGCACAGGCGCTACAATCCGGAAGGCATATCGCAATACAACATCGTGCCGGGCCTGCTTGGCGTCATCTTGCAAATGACCATGGTGATGATGACGTCGATGGCGCTGACACGCGAGACCGAGCGCGGCACCATGGAGAACCTGCTCGCCATGCCCGCCAGTCCCCTTGAAATCATGCTGGGCAAGATACTGCCCTATCTCGGCGTCGGCGCGGTGCAGGTTGTCGTGGTGCTGGCGGCGGCGAAGGGCATTTTCAATGTGCCATTTGTCGGATCGCTGCCGCTGTTGATGGCGGCAATTCTGGTCTTCGTCCTGTCGCTGGTTCTGCTCGGCTATACGATTTCGACCGTTGCTGACACGCAGATGCAGGCGATGCAGCTGACGTTCTTTTTCTTCCTGCCCTCCCTTCTGCTCTCCGGTTTCATGTTTCCGTTCCGTGGCATGCCGGATTGGGCGCAGACCCTCGGCGAGTTTTTCCCACTCACCCATTTCCTGCGCATCATCCGCGCGGTCATGTTGAAGGGCGCCGAATGGCCAGCAATCGCGTGGGAAACCGGAATGCTCGGCATTTTCGTCGTCGCCTATGCGGGGTTTGCCCTGTTGCGGTTCAGGCGCACGCTCGACTGAGGCGATCAAGCGACCGCAAGTCTCTCATTTTCGGTGCCCGGAGCAAGCGTCAGTTCAAGCCCGTCAAGCGCGGCTGACATGATGATCTGGCAGGAAAGCCGCGAGTTTTCGCGCACGTCAAAGGCGCCGTCGAGCATCTCGTTTTCTTCGTCCATAGGGGCGTGGAGCTGCCAGACCCAATCTTGCGATACATAGACATGGCAGGTGGCGCAGGCGCAGGCGCCGCCGCATTCCGCCTTGATGTCGAGGCCCCAGTCCCGGATGATTTCCATGACGCGCCAGCCCTCGACGGCTTCAAGTGAATGACGCCTTCCGGCCTGGTCGGTGACATGAATGTGCATCTGTCAAAACCTTCTTGAAACCGATGAATCTATTGGGTCGCCCGGTGCCGCCACGCATAGCTTTTTGCATCGGCTGAGGGCTTTGCCGCAGGCTGATAGTAAAGCGGGATGCCGCCGGATTTGCCTGAAACGAGTTGCGTGATGGTCGCGGGATTGCTGATTTCAAAACTGGTGAAGCCATTGCGGATCATCAGCGGAATCTGGTCGAACAACACGTCTCCCGCCGCGCGGATTTCGCCTTTGTAACCATGGCGCCCGGCAAGCATTGCCGCCTTCGAATGCGACGTCCCGTTGCTGAATGCGGGAAACGACAGCGCAATCAGAGAGAGGTTCGGCAAATCGTCAAGGATCGCATCGATGGGCTCAAGCGGCGCGATCAGGACACCGATCCGGTTTGCCGCAGCTTTGCGTTGTTCTGCCGACAAGGCGAGATAGGCCGCGAGCGGCACGATGATCTGGCCGTCGCCCTCAATTGTTTCGGCATGGTGCCAGTCATCTTCTGTTTCGCGATTGTCCCGCCAGAGGATCTTTTCCATCATGTCTTTTCCTACAGCGAAGAGGCGTTGAGTGATTCATCCAAACCGCCAAGATGGATGCCGCATTCGGTCTTTGGCTTTCCCTTCCAGCGCCCGCTGCGCGGATCGTCGGCCGAAGAAGGTTCCGTGCACGGAAGGCAGCCAACCGAGAAATAGCCGTACGGGATCAGCGGATGTTCCGGCAGGGCATGCGCCAGCTGATACGTAGCGATATCGCCCGCGTCCCAGGACGCGAGCGGATTGATGCGGATGCGATGGCCTACCGCTTCAAAGACCGGCAGCTTCGCCCGAGTCTCCGCCTGGAAGCGCTTGCGCCCCGTGAACCACGCGGCAAAAGGCACCATCGCGCGCGCCATCGGCTCGACCTTGCGGATCGCGCAGCAGGCATCGGTGCTGGTCTTGTGCAGGACGCCATCCGGATCATCGCTCACAAGCTTTTCCGGCAGCGGCGCGATATTACGCACATCCGTCAATCCGAGCAGCCCGACAATTTCGTCGCGATAGGTCAGCGTTTCGTCAAAATGCTTGCCTGTTTCCAGAAACAGCACCGGCGTACTCGCGTCAATCTGCGCAACAAGGTGCAACAGCACCGACGAATCCGTTCCGAACGACGACACACAACCGACGTCGCCGGCAAACAGCTCGGTCACTGAAATGCGGGTGATTTCCGCGGCGCTCAAATGCCCGTAGCGTTCATTGAGCTCGCGCGCTCTCGCTTTTGCCGGATCGGCCGCCGGCTGGGCAACAGCGGCGTGTTGCGCCTCAATCAACCTGTCAAGCGGCCCCTCAAGCGGCCTTGTCAACACTTCCATAAAGCGCCTCCTTGAACGGTTGCGCCCCGGCGCGGCGATAGGCGGCGAGGAAGTTTTCGTGAGGGTCAAGACGAAGGCCGAGATAGGTGTCGACAATGGTCTCGATGGCGTCGGTCACTTCATCAGCGGCAAAACCGCGGCCGATGATTTCTCCGATACTGGTGTTTTCATCCGCCGAACCGCCAAGCGTGACCTGGTAGATTTCTTCACCCTTCTTGTCGACGCCAAGAATGCCGATGTGCCCGACATGGTGATGACCGCAGGCATTGATGCAGCCGGAGATTTTTATCTTCAATTCGCCGATCTCACTCTGCCGCGCCTGCGCGCCAAAACGCTCCGATATCTTTTGCGCAATCGGGATGGAACGTGCGGTCGCAAGCGCGCAATAGTCCATACCCGGGCAAGCGATAATGTCGGTGATGAGGCCGGCATTGGCTGTGGCCAGCCCCATATCGGCGAGCGCGTCGTAGACCATTTTCAAGTCAGCCAGCGCCACATGCGGCAGTACGAGATTTTGCTCATGGCTGACCCGCAATTCGTCGGCTGAATATTTTTCCGCAAGATCGGCCACCAGATCCATCTGGTCAGCGGAAGCATCGCCCGGAATGCCGCCAATCGGCTTCAGCGAGATTGTCACGCCCTTGTAATCCGGGTGCTTGTGCGCAACCGTGTTTTGCAGAACCCAACCGGCAAAACCGGCGTCTTCCCTGCGCTGCTTTGCGAGCAGGCCATGTCCCTCGGCGCGCTCCTTGAGCGGGGGAGGCGCAAAATACGCATAGATCGCCTTGATGTCAGCGTCAGGAACCCTGAGGTCGCTGTCCTTCAGCGTCTCCCACTCGGTCTCGACCCGTTGGGTCAGCTCCTCGGTGCCCATCTCGTGAACCAGGATTTTGATGCGGGCCTTGTATTTGTTGTCGCGGCGGCCTTCCAGATTGTAAACGCGCAGGATCGCGGTGCAGTAGCTGAGGAGATCCGCTTCCGGGAGATAGTCCCTGATCTTCTTCGCCACCATTGGTGTGCGGCCCTGTCCGCCGCCGACATAAACCGCAAAACCGACGCCGCCATCCGGCCCGCGCTTCACCGCAAGGCCGATGTCATGCACCTGGATCGCCGCGCGGTCATTTTCAGAACCGGTGACGGCGATCTTGAACTTGCGCGGCAGGTAGGAGAACTCGGGATGGATCGACGACCATTGCCGCAGGATCTCAGCATAGGGCCGCGGATCGGCAATCTCGTCTGCGGCAATGCCGGAAAAATGATCGGCGGTCACGTTGCGGATACAGTTGCCGGAGGTCTGCAGCGCGTGCATCTCGACCTCGGCAAGTTCGGCAAGAACGGCGGGCATGTCTTTCAGCGCCGGCCAGTTGTACTGAAGGTTCTGCCGCGTTGTGAAATGCCCGTAACCGCGATCATAGGTGCGGGCGATATGGGCAAGTCTGCGCATCTGTGTTGACGACAGCGTGCCATAGGGAATGGCGACGCGCAGCATATAGGCGTGAAGCTGCAGATAGACGCCGTTCATGAGACGCAGCGGCCGGAACTGTTCCTCGGTCAATTCCCCGGTCAGCCGCCGGGCTACCTGGTCGCTGAACTCGGCGACGCGGGCGCTGACAAAGCCGTGGTCAAATTCGTCGTAGCGGTACATCTGTTGTTTTCCTAGGCAACTTTGCCGACGTAATTGATGGTGGGCCCTGCGGCCCTGATTTTCTCGCGCAGCTAGACAGCGGCCAACCTGCCCTCCGCAAGCGTCACGTCGATCAGGTTGACGTCGATGACCTCGTTTCGCGCGGAGGCGTCAGCGCCGATTGCGGCAAGTCTGGCTTCGCCGTCCGCGTCATTTGCCGCTTGCGCGTCTTCGATGCGCCGGCTCCAGCCGCGCTCGCCCGCAAACCAGATGGCTTCGCCGTCACTCAGGCGGTTGGCTGTTAACACTTTCATCATTCACTCCACACCCGCCGGGGTTTTGACACGCAAATGCCGGGAGAGCGGTTCCGCGCGTGAAATGTCTGCCCCTGCAACCGCCTCGCCGATAATCACCATGGCAGGCCCCGTGATCTCATTCATTCGGCCAAGTTCCGGCAGGTCCTTGAGCGTACCGTGGAAAAGCCGCGCATCGCGCCGGCTTGCGTTCTCCACCACAGCCACCGGCGTGTCCTGTTCAAGCCCCGCCGCCATCAGCCGGCCGGCAATGTCGGCAGCGACGGTGCGGCCCATGTAAACAGCAACTGTCGCGCCGCTGATCGCAAGACGTGCCCAGTCAGGCAGGACATCGCCCTTCAAGTCGTGACCGGTTGTAAAGACAATGGAAGACGCGACACCGCGCATCGTCAGCGGCAGCGCAAAATCGGCGGCGGCGGCAAACGCTGCGGTCACGCCCGGCACCACTTCGTGCGAGATCCCGGCATTGCGCAAGGCCGCAAGTTCTTCGCCCGCGCGCCCGAAGATCAGCGGATCGCCAGATTTCAGCCGCACGACCCGCTTGCCTGCACGGCCAAGCGCAACGAGCAGCGCGTCGATTTCGCGCTGCGACTTCAAATGGCAGTTCTTGCGTTTGCCGACGGGGATGCGATCAGCGTCGCGGCGGCCCATGGCGACAAGGCTCTCGGGCACCAGCGCGTCATAGACAATTGCATCTGCCTCCATCAACAGCCGCTGGGCGCGCAGGGTCAAAAGATCCTCGGCTCCAGGTCCCGCACCGACGAGCGCCACATGCCCGGCATCCGTTCCGCCATTCTTCAGCATCTTCGAGGCCGCGCGGCGCGCGCTGGAAAGATCGCCTTCGCCGGCATGACGGGCCGGTGCGCCCAGAAAGAAGCTGCGCCAGAACTGCCGACGTGGATTTCCCTTTGCCAGCAGCTTTTCGACCGCAGGGCGATAGCTTTGCGCAAGCCGCAGCACCGGGCCAAGCGCCGGCGGCAGCATCTGATCAATTCTGGCGCGAATGTTTTGGGCGAGAACCGGGCTTGCGCCCTCCGTTCCGATCGCCACCGCCAAAGGTGCGCGATTGACGAGCGCAGGCGTGTAAAAATCGCAGAAGTCCGGCTGGTCCACCGCATTTGCCGGAATGCGCACTGCCCGGGCCGCCATCACGACAGCGCGGTCTTCATCACTGTTGCCGGTGGCGCCGAACGCGAGCACCGCGCCTTCAAGCAGTTCGGGCGAAAACGCCTTGGCCGCATGCTCGATGCCGTTTTGTTGGACAAGCCGTTTCAGCTCGGGCGAGGGCGCTTCGGCAACCAGAACCAGATGTGCGGAAGTTTCGCCCAGCAGGCGGCATTTGGCCAGCGCCTCCTCGCCGTTTCCCACAATGACAACGCGCTTTGCCTCCACCTTGAGAAAGGCGGGAAATGTCGTGAGTTTTTGCGCGGCGTGAGACATGGCTCGGGTTCGTCTGCGTTTCATCGCCATTTTGCGCATTACGCGAAAAAACATAAGCGACAGCCGGTTGTTTATTGGTCGATCCGGAACCTGTTTTTCCGGTACAGCGGCAAACGCCAGAATATTTTTCCGCGCCGCTCCAAAGATGACGGTGGTGTAAAACCGGCGGTCAAGCGCTGCTGCGCTAATTGGCGAGGATCAGGTCCATGATGGATGTTTGCTTGGCGCGGGCCTTTTCGCCGACATTGACCTTGGGAACCGGACGTTAGGTCGCTCCGGTCCTTTCAGGAGAGGCGGGAACGGGGAACGCTTCTGGCGAAGCGGCCTCTTGCGGCGCCAGCTTGACTGTCTTCACCGGAATCGG
>JANNRN010000117.1:0-3585 GCA_031401375.1 Phyllobacteriaceae bacterium
CGGCGAAGCGCCAAGCACCTTGATTTGAAATCCCTTGAGCGTCTTCGACAACATGAACCAGATGATAATGGCCACAACAATGGCGAAGATGAAGCCCCAATGCGCCTTGCCCGAGGCTGGCAGGATTTCAGGCAGGATTGCAGACGGGTTGAATGTGCGCGTTTCCGGGAAGTTGGTGCCGCCAGGATTGCGCCAGGGTCCGCGAACCATCCAGTCAAGGAAGAGCTGAATGACATAAACCAGCATCAGACTGGTCAGGATTTCGTTGGTGGAGAACCTGACCTTGAGAAATGCCGGGATGGCGCCGAATGCCGCTCCACCGATCATGCCAAGAATGAGCATCAAGGGCAGAACAAACCAACCTTCCAGTTCCGGAAACATGATCGGGATGGCCGAACCGAGCAGCGCACCGGCAATAAACTGCCCTTCCGCGCCGATGTTCCAGTTGTTGGATCGGAATGCGACTGACAGGCCGACCGCGATCAGAATGAGCGGACCCGCCTTGACCGCGAGCTCATGCAGCGACCAGACCTCAACCAGGGGCTGGACGAAGTATACATACAGCCCCTTGAATGGATCAATTCCCGAAAACAGGAAGAGAAAAAAGCCAAACACCAAGGTAATGCCGAAGGCGATAAATGGCGACAGCGCGCTGAACAGCTTCGATTGCTGCGGCCGCTTTGTTAGTTGCAAGGTAATCATGCCGCTGCTCCACCCATTAAGAGGCCAATCTGTTCAAGCGTCGTTTCAGCCGCAGGAGTGGGCGGCGAGAGCCGTCCGTGGTTCATGACGGCAATGAAGTCCGAAACTTCGAAAAGCTCATCCAGATCCTGACTGATGACCAGAACCGCAGAACCACGCCGAGCAAGGTCAATGACGGACTGGCGAATGCGAGCCGCCGCTCCCGCGTCAACGCCCCAAGTCGGCTGGTTGATCACGAGTATGGAGGGGTTGCGATCCAGTTCGCGCCCGACGAGGAACTTCTGCAGATTACCGCCGGACAGCGCCGCGGCTTCGGGATCCTCGGCGCTTTTGCGCACATCCATTTCCTCGGATATGCGTTTGGTCGCCGCCGAAATCACGCCGCTGTTCACCAGCTTCAACACCCCGCCGCTCATATAGACTTTGGCGTCCGTGGCAGCTCTTGAAAGGAACAGGTTCTCCGACAGCTTCATGCTTGGAACGGCGCCATGTCCAAGCCGTTCTTCCGGAATGAAACTTGCGCCCATCAAGCGGCGCGCGTTGACGCCGAGATTGCCCGCTGGCTTGCCGTGTATCTGGACAGTTGACGCATCCGACTGACGGATCTCGCCGGAGATTGCATCGAAGAATTCGCCCTGGCCATTGCCGGCGACACCGGCGATCCCGATAATCTCGCCCGCCACCAAATCAAGCGAAATGTCCTTCAGCGTCGTTGAAAACGGACCTGCAGGCGGCTGGTTGAGTTTCTTGAGCGACATCAGCACCTTGCCGTTGGCGTTGACCGGTGCGGCCGCACGCGTCACCGTTGCGATTTCATTGCCGACCATCATGCGGGCAAGAGACGCTGCGGTTTCCTTCTGCGGGTTACAGTCACCGACCACCTTGCCGTGTCTGAGCACGGTTGCAGCATCGCACAACCGCTTCACCTCGTTCAGCCGGTGGCTGATGTAGAGGATGGACTTGCCTTCCTCACGAAGACGCTCCAGCGTCAGGAACAGTTTGTCAGCTTCTTGCGGTGTCAGAACCGACGTCGGCTCGTCAAGGATGATGAGTTGCGGCTCTTGCAGCAGACAACGGATGATTTCGATGCGCTGGCGCTCGCCAACCGACAAATCGCCAACCAGCGAATGCGGATCGAGCGGCAGGCCGTAGGCTTCCGAGACGGACTTGGCCTTGGCGGCGATGTCCGAAATCTGGGTGGTCTTGTCGAGCGAAAGCGCGATGTTCTCCGCGGCCGTCAGCGCTTCAAACAGCGAGAAGTGCTGGAACACCATGCCGATGCCGAGCTTGCGCGCCGCCGCCGGGTTGGCGATGGCCACTTTGTTGCCCTTCCAGAATATCTCTCCGGCGTTTGGCTGCAGCGAGCCAAACAACATCTTCACCAAAGTGGATTTGCCTGCGCCGTTTTCACCGAGCAGGGAGTGGATTTCGCCCTTGGCGATTTCCAGATTGATGTGATCGTTTGCCTTGAGCGATCCGAAAATCTTGGTGAGACCGCTGACGCGCAGCAGCTCTTCTTTCCTGGCAGGCGAAACCTGTGTGCTCATGTTCCCCTATTTCGGTTGGTGTGGCCCTGCGATAACTCTAGGCCAACCAACCGGTGATAGGGAAGGGCCAAATTGCCCCGCCAAAATTGAAAGTCTTTAGCGGAATCGCACAGACGCCGCGCGGCAATTCAGGGGAGAAGCACCGTTGCGCCGGTCGTGCGCCGGCCCTCCAGATGACGCTGCGCATCACCTGCGCTTGCCAGTGCAAACCGTTGATTCACATTGATTTTTATCGCCCCGGCTGAAACGAGTTCAAAGAGTGAATTGGCACTGAGTTCAAGGTCTGCCCGGCTCGAAACATAGGCAAACAGGCTGGGGCGGGTGGCGAACAATGAGCCGCGCTGTGCGAGGTGGCCGAGAGTGAAACCTTCCACCGGTCCCGACGACTGACCGAAGCTGGCAAACATTCCGCGGGGTTTCAAACAATCAAGCGAACCGAGCCAGGTGGTCTTGCCGACGGAATCATAGACAACATCAACGCCCTTGCCGCCGGTGATTTCCTTCACCCGGTCGACAAAGTTCTCCTCGTTGTAATTGATGACGTGGTCGAAGCCATGCGCCCTTGCCAACGCAGCTTTCTGCGCTGACCCGGCCGTGCCGATCATCGTTGCGCCAAGATGGCGTCCCCATTGGCCGGCAATCAGCCCGACGCCGCCGGCAGCGGCATGAAAGAGCACGGCATGTCCCGGCCGCACCTCGAATGCGCGGCGCAACAAGTACTCCGCCGTCATGCCTTTGAGCATCATTGCAGCCGCAGTTTCAAAAGGAATGGAGTCTGGAAGAGCCAGCAGGCGTTCGCCAGCAATGTTGCGCTCGTCGGCATAGGAACCAAGGGTCGCAGCGTAAGCGACACGATCTCCCACTTTAAGGCGTGTTACTCCCTCACCCAAGGCCTCAACAACACCTGCGCCCTCGTTGCCGGGAATGAACGGAAGACCGGACGGAGAAGGGTAGAGGCCGGTGCGGAAGTAGATGTCAATGAAGTTGACACCGATTGCGTGATTGCGAACCCTGACTTCACCGGGTCCGGGTGCTGGCAAAACGGCATCGCGATAGACAAGCACCTCTGGTCCGCCATGCCTGTCAATATGGATTGCCTTGACCATCATTCTTGTCCGTCAATGTCTGAAGTGGCGCCAAGGCCTGGGAATATCTGCATGATGGCGCCGATGCAGAACAGATAACACCCGGTGAGAACGATGCCTGCCTTGACCCAGTACGGCGCATTCATCGGCGAAGCTGGCGGTGCACCCCAGGCGAAAAACAATGCAATGGCGCCAAACAGGCACCAAACAAGAAAAACCCCGAGATTGAGCGGTCTGAGCCGCGCAACACG
>JANNRN010000118.1:0-6420 GCA_031401375.1 Phyllobacteriaceae bacterium
TGTCAAGGCGCGCACCAAGCTCATCCAGACGGAAGGGTTTCCGACCTATGGCGGACTGGCGGGCCGCGATCTCGACGCCATCGCGCAGGGCCTGAAGGAAATCGTCGACGAAGACTATTTGCGCTATCGCGTGCGCACCAATGCCTACATCTCCGAACGGCTTGATGCCCTTGGCGTGCCGGTGATGAAACCCGCTGGCGGCCATGCGGTTTTCGTCGATGCAAGGTCCTGGCTCAGCCACATCCCGCCGCTCCAATATCCGGGCCAGGCGCTTGCGGTCAGCCTCTACGAAATCGCTGGCATCCGCACATGCGAAATCGGCACGGTCATGTTTGGCCGCTCTCCCGACGGGTCAGAAAACCCCGCCGCGATGGATCTTGTCAGACTGGCAATGCCAAGGCGGGTCTACACCCAGTCGCATGCCGATTACATCGTCGAGGCGTTTGAAGAGCTGGCAGCGGTCAAGAATACGCTCAAAGGCCTGCGCATCATGGAAGAGCCGCCAATGCTGCGTCACTTCACGGCAAAGTTCGAGCCTCTGCACTGAAGAATTCCCAGGAAAAGTGGGCGCCGGTCTTCTATCCAGAAATACGCAGAAACAGGCGGCTGCCTGTCAATGGACCCGCTGATCACTCGGCACCCTCTCAAGGCGTCATTGTCACGGCGTGGATCCCGGATTCCGCTGCGCGGCTCCGGGATGACGAAGGGATTGGGGTCGAAACCAGACCTAACCGCCTACGCTTGCCAAGGCCAATTTTCACTTTCGTCATCGACGAAGGGATTGGGGTTGAAACCAGACTTAACCGCCTGCGCTTGCCAAAGCCCGTTTTCACTGTCGTCATCCCGGAATTGCGCAGCAATATCCGGGATCCATGCCTCGACGGTTGAACACATATCCTGTGTAGGGGCTGTGGTTCCGTTTGGGACGATCCTGCTCCAGAAACGGTCAGCGTTTCCAGAAAACGATGAATGACTCTAGCCAACGCTTACAGGCTCACCCGCCTTGCCGGATCCACATTCACCTTCCCCAAATCCCCGCCCGCCCAGGCGAGCACTTTCTTGTCCATCACCCTGAACCAGAGCGGCGGCATGCACGCGAGCGCGTAACTGCCCGGATAGCCGCTCGGCAGGCGCGGCAGCTCGTTGAAATTTCGCAGCGCCTGATAAGGCCGCAGCGGGTTGGCATGGTGATCGGAATGGCGCTGCAGGTGAAACAGCATCAGGTTCGAGACGATGTGATTGGTGTTCCACGAATGGCGCGGCTCGACCGGCGCGTACCTGCCGTTCGCCTTTTTCTCGCGCAACAATCCATAATGCTCAACATAGTTCGCCTGCGTCAGCTGCAGCCAGCCGATCAGGTGATGCAGAAGTAGAAACGGCAGCATGATCCAGCCGAACGCCAAGATCAGCGCAGCTGCGATCACCAGCGAGATGGCATAGGCCTGTAACAAATCATTCTGCCATACCCAGAAACCCAAACCCTTTTTCGAAAGCCGCTCGCGCTCCATTTGCCAGCCGCGCAGCGCCGTCCCCGGCAGCTCGCGCATCGCAAACCGGTAGACGCTCTCGCCCATCCGCGCCGAGGCCGGGTCCTCGGGCGTCGCCACCATCACATGATGGCCGCGGTTATGCTCGATGCAAAAATGCCCGTATCCGGTCAGCGCGTTGATGATCTTCGCGCCCCATTGGTCCGTCACATTCTGCTTGTGCCCAAGCTCGTGTCCGACCGTCAGCCCCGCCCCGCTCGATGCGCCGGTGCCAAACACTAGCGCTGCTATCGCCCAGAACGGCAGGGAAAGCGTGCCGACAGCCCAAGCGGCGGCAAGGAAACTGGCGTAAAAAACCGGAATGGAGAGAAAGAGCAGCAGCCGGTAATAAGCGTCGCCGGCAAGCGCCTCGACAACTTCTTCCGGCGGATTGTGCGGGTCTTCACCAACCAAAAGGTCCAGCAGCGGCACAAGACAGAAGTAAACGCCCACTGGCAAAAGCGCCCACAGAACATGGCCCGTCGTCGCCAAAAGCACAACGGCAAACAGCGGCACGGAAGGCATGGCCACTGACAACAGCCAGAGCCAGCGCTTGCCGTCGCGGTATTCGACGCGCTCGCCGTCACGGTTTTGATTGACGAAAATCATGGGCGAAGGGTGACATGATCTTCGTTGCTGTCAAGCGTATCAAAACCCGGGCGATGTATCAGGTTGAATTTCTGCTTTGCGCGGTTCGCGATCCCGATGAGCCCACTTGGGCCGAGGGATTGCGAATCAGAGTCTTCGCCGTTTGGCGTACCTCCGTTCAAGAGATGCGCTTCGCTGCTTTTGCTGCGGCCTCGAAGTGGTTGATCCGTTCAACGAACCGGCGTGCTCGCGGGATCGGGTTGTAAAGGTACTGATCTGGTCCTCGCATTTTCCGCTCGTTGAGTGCGGTCGTGCTCAGCAAATCAAAATCCACTTTGTCGATAACACAATCCCACCCAACGTACTGCCGCGACCAACTCTTTCGGTGGTGTTCGAGTAGATGCTTGCGGGTGGAATATCCATGATAATCGAATGTGATTTCGCCGTCTGTCAGGTAGATATGATTGCCGAAAAAACCAACGCTCGGAATGATCCGTTCTGCATGAAGTCCGGCCAATGGCGGGTGCTCCAAATACACGCCCGCAAGAATGTGGCAGGCGCCGTGGCCAAAGAATACGCGGTTGGGAAGCGCCCAGAATCTTTCCGGATCCCGCTTGATGCCTGGCTTTGGGACGTACATTCTTTGCGCCTACCAAATAGTTTGATTGTGGTAAAGGCAGTAAAGTCCGCAAAGCGGAATTTGAAATTGAGACACAACCGAAGCCCGGCCCACGCGCGGCCTTCCGTCTGTTCAGGCTCAATCCCGCTTGCTAAATGGTCACCCATGCCTGAACCTTCTTTTCGCATTATCTCCGTCAGGAGCGCCGCCGACCTTGAAGCTGCCGTGCGGCTCTTCAAGGCCTATGCCGCCTCCCTCCCCATCGACCTTGCCTACCAGGATTTCCAAGCCGAGCTAAAAGCCATGCCTGGAAAATATGCGCACCCGCGCGGCGAACTGCTCCTTGCACGCGGCGCGGGCGGAGAGCCGCTCGGCTGCGTCGCCTTGCGGCCCATTCAGCCCGGCGGCGTGTGTGAAATGAAGCGGCTCTATGTGACGCCCGCGGCGCGGGGGCTGGGACTCGGCCGCGCGCTTGTCAGCGCCATCCTGAGCGAAGCCGCGCGCATCGGCTATCGCGAAATGCGGCTCGACACGCTGGCGACGATGACCGGCGCGCTGTCGCTTTACGGACAAGCCGGTTTCACGCCGATCGCCCCGTATTATGAGACGCCGGTTCCGGGCACAATTTTCCTCGCCAAAAGTTTGGCGCCGGCTTGATGGGCACGCCGTCTAGCTCAGCGCTGCCCCTTCATCCGCCCCCTATCGGGGCACCCTCTCCCCGTGAGAACGGAGGAGAAGGGCTTCACCGGCAATTGCGATTATTTCTCTTCTCCTCGCCTTCTGCGGGGAGAAGGTCCGGCAGGGGATGAGGGGCAGCGCTGAGCTGGAAGGAGCACACATGAATTTATTCATCACCTTCTTGCATCGCCGCGATAATCAGCATAGAGAGAACCGTAACGTTCGTTACGGTAAATTCGAGTTCCGCCCTGATGACCATCCACATCGAACCAGAAGCACTGACCGACCGGCAGAAGGCCGTGCTCGAGGCGGCGCTGGCAGCCATGGTCGAAGAAGGCGATGCGCTCACCATGAACTCGGTATCGCGGCGCGCCGCCTGCTCCAAGGAAACGCTGTACAAGTGGTTCGGCGACCGCGACGGGCTTTTGACAGCCACCGTGCGCTGGCAGGCGTCGAAAGTGCATGCGCCGGTCATTGACAAGGCGCGGCTCGACCGCCCTGCCCTCATCGCAACGCTCGAACAGTTTGCCCGCGATTGGCTGACCGTCATCTCCTCACAAACCTCAATCGCCCTCAACCGCATGGCCGTCAGCCATGCCGCTTCCGGCAAAACCAGCCTCGGCTCCATCGTGTTGAAAAACGGCCGCCAGGCCATGGGCCGCCGTCTGGAGCCGGTGCTTGAAGCCGCAAACGCTGCCGGGCTTTTGAACATTACGGACATCGACACCGCCTTCCGCACTTTCTTCGGCCTCGTGCTGCGGGACGTGCAAATCCGTCTCCTGCTTGGCGACAAGATCAAGCTCAGCGCTGCGAAAATCGCGGCGGAAGCAGCGCAGGCGACCCAGCAATTCATCGCCCTTTACGGGGCAGTCAACCACAGCAACACCAAACCGGAAGGATAAAACCATGCGTGTTTATTATGATCGCGACGCCGATCTCAATCTGATCAAATCCAAGAAAGTCGTCATCGTTGGCTATGGCAGCCAAGGCCGCGCCCATGCTTTGAACCTCAAGGATTCAGGCGCTAAGGAGTTGCGCGTTGCGCTGCGCCCCGGTTCTGAGACCGCCAAAAAGGTCGAGGCCGATGGCATTCAGGTCATGTCCGTGGCGGATGCCGCCAAATGGGGCGACCTGTTGATGATGGCAACGCCCGATGAGCTGCAGGCCGACATTTACAAGAACGACATCGCCCCGAATATCCGCGACGGCGCCGCCATTGCGTTTGCCCACGGCCTCAACATCCATTTTGGCCTCATTGACGCGAAGAAAAGCCTCGACGTCGTCATGATCGCGCCAAAAGGCCCCGGCCACACCGTGCGCGGCGAATACCAGAAGGGCGGCGGCGTGCCTTGCCTGATCGCCATCAACCAGGACGCCTCTGGCAATGCCCATGACCTCGCCCTCTCCTACGCCTGCGGCGTCGGCGGCGGCCGTTCGGGCGTCATTGAAACCACGTTCCAGGAAGAATGCGAGACCGATTTGTTCGGCGAGCAGGTCGTGCTCTGCGGCGGTCTGGTTGAACTCATCCGCGCCGGTTTTGAAACCCTGGTCGAAGGCGGCTATGCGCCCGAAATGGCCTATTTCGAATGCCTGCACGAAGTGAAGCTCATCGTCGACCTCATCTATGAAGGCGGCATTGCCAACATGAACTATTCGATCTCCAACACCGCCGAATGGGGCGAATACGTCACCGGCCCGCGCATCATCACCAATGAGACCAAAGCCGAAATGAAGCGCGTCCTGCACGACATCCAGACCGGCAAGTTCACCTCCGAATGGATGCAGGAATACCGCTCCGGCGCCGCTCGCTTCAAAGGAATCCGCCGCATGAATGACAAGCACCAGATCGAAGAAGTCGGCGAGAAATTGCGCGGGATGATGCCCTGGATCGGGAAGAACAGGCTGGTGGATAAGGCGCGGAATTAGTCCAAATTCTGATAGGTCGCATACGCAACACATCTGCTGAGAGACTGCCAGAAGCCCAGCTTCTGGTGGTCTACCTCAAACTTCGTCAGTGGCTCTTCCTTATCCCCGCTCTTTCGTGACCAGTATGTGAGACCGCTGAAGTCGTCGTTATACTGCCAATTTGAATGCGCGATTGCATTTCGAAATGATCGAATAGGGTTGTCAGTCAAGAACGTGGCACAGAGCTTTGAAGCTGAACCTACAGGTGCCATCTTTCGAAGAACCGCAAAACAAGCTTCCGATAAATAGACAAAACAAATGTAGTTTTGGGTTATCACTTGCGCCCGAGTTATGTATGGGCCGTTAGCTTTCTTCGCGAAATCCATCCAGCCCTGAAACGCCTGCAATTCCTCAACGCGAGTATTTGTCGAAACCGGCGATGCCAATTTGATCTGAGTCTTAGCGTGAACTGGTAAGAAGCGTACCTCCGCCGCTATCGTGGTAGCCAGTTTTCTACAGACTTCCGCCGGCAGTTTTAGCTCGCCTTGAAGTTCCGGCATATAGGCGGCCATTTGGCGATCGATAGCGGACCAACTCATGTGTCTTCACCCCGAACCATTCTATCGTAAGTAGCAAGTCCGCTGGCATTTAACAATATTTGCAGGCCGCCGAAAAGTGGTCAAGCCAAGGTTGGGTATTGGCCAAGAGCGCAATCACCCACCGCTTCGTCATTCCGGGGCCGCGCAGCAATATCCGGAATCCATGCCTGAACGACGGCGGACAGAAACGGGTTCAGAATCAATCGCTTGCGTTCTTCGCCGGAATGGATCGCGGATATTGCTGCGCAATTCCGGGATGACGAACGCGGAGGGGCGTATCTCCGGCTGCCAGCCTAAACCAGATCCACCCGCAACTCCCGCCCGACAATTTTCGCCGCCCGCTGCAAAGTCTCCAGCGTCGTGTTGGAGCTCATCGGATCGAGCACGCGGTCAAGCTGCGCGCGGCTGGTTTCCAAGGGATTAGCTATCCCTCGCGCTTCGTCATCCCGGAATTGCGCAGCAATATCCGGGATCCATTCCGGCGAAGAACGCAAGTGATTGATTC
>JANNRN010000119.1:0-5075 GCA_031401375.1 Phyllobacteriaceae bacterium
ATGGCGGGAAGCGTGCGGCTGTGGAACATCCGCGCGGGCATTGACGTTCGCGGCCAGCCCGTTGCGGCGCTGCTGCTCGGTCCGCTCGCGGTTTCGCCCGAGATGAAAGGGGCCGGTCTCGGCTCGGCATTGGTGCGTCACGCCATCGCAGAGGCCACAAGGCTTGAGCATCGTGCGGTGCTTCTGGTCGGCGATGCACCCTATTACCAGCGCTTCGGGTTCTGCGCGCAAAAGACGGGGAACCTGTCGATGCCCGGGCCTTATGAGAAGGCAAGGTTGCTGGCGCTGGAACTGGTTCCAAATGCCATGAGCGGCGTCAGCGGAAAGATTACGGCGAGCGGGCGCGAGGTCGGTGCGGTGCGCATACGCGTAGCGGCGTAGCGGGGCGGTCGCTCGCGAGTGACAATTCCGGCGTGAACCTTTCGATGTAGCAGCGCGACATAGTCCTGAAATCAACATTCAGGAGGTTATCATGTCACTGCACAAGATTCACAAATCCGCCTGCATCGCCCTTCTCGCCGGATCGGCGCTCCTGTCATGCCTTTTGACAGGGCCCGCGCTTGCCAACGAGGTTGCCAAAGTCAAATCCATGTCATTCACGGCCTACAGCGCCACGTCGCCTATCCACGTCATTTCGACAGATGGCAAAACTTGGAACAAGCTGAAAAGCGGCGCTGTCGGATTCTCCGGCAAGATGAATCTCAATTTGAGATGGCCGGGATTCGTCGAGCGCGTTGCTGTTGTTCTCGGCGCGTGCGCCGGGGATCCGTGTGAAGTCATGCCGCGCGTCTGGAATGACGGCATTGGCGCGCGCGACTGGTCAGGTACGCGGCAGTTTTCTTTCGATCCTGGCCTCATCCCGCTTGGCGATGCCGACAGCATTGCGCCGATGCCGGAAGGCCAAAACTTCATCAAGGAATGCAACAAGCATTTGACGGCAGACGGGCCGACCAAAAGCCACACATTCAACACCTCCTTGAAAGCAACCTTCGTCGCCGACACAGGCATCGATCATTCCATCCATCTTGTGACCGAATATTCAGACCTCGGATACTTTCCGAACCGCATAGACCATTGGCGTCGGGACAGCTTCAATGTTCAGGTGATTTGTGATCCCGTTATCAAGCCGCCTACGTCTGACATCTCTATCGACCAAGGTGATTTCAATTCCGAAAACATCAAACTGTTCCTCGCGACTTTTAGCGGCGGCAGCAATGACGGCCCCAATCCGGCCACGACATGCAAGGGCCTGCGCGTCACCACCCGGGTGGAGACCAGCAAGGCGGGCGGCGTTGACATCCGCCTTTGGCGACAGGAAGGGCAAGGCGCGATCACCAGCGAGTTCAAGTCGGCCTGGGCCTCGTTCGACGCAGCAAAGAACGGCTATTTCGCGGATTTCGTGCGTACCGAAAAGTTCGACGCCACGACATGGCTGCAGTTCAAAGCCGATGTCGTTGGCGACGCCTTCGCGCCGCAGACGGCGTGGAAGGACATAACAGTCCATTGCACGGGCGCTGGCGGCGGCGGACTGACCAATGGCGAGCCCGATCATGGCGACGACCCGGTGATTCCGCCGGTGAAGCCGGACCCGCAGGTGGACACCGGCAGTGATGATCTTGCGCCTCCCGTATTGCCAGATCCGGACGGGCCGAAAGCCTCATGGGCGGGCGAAGTGACGATGGCCGACAGCGCCGCATCACGCAAAGCCTGCCCGCGCAAAGGCCAGGTGTTCTTTGCGGTGACACGGCAAGAGCCGGGCAATTTCAACTACCGGATCGGCTGCTCGAATGGACAAGGCTTTTCCGGCTCCGTGCTCTCCTACAGCCAGGGCGGGCCGGTATTTGAGGCCTATGGCGCGCATGACATCCATGTAAGCCGGACACGCACGATCCAGTGCACCTTGCAGGAAGTGAAAAGCAACGGATCGCGCGTGACGATTGACAAGGCGTCGATTGCCTACACGTGCAACAAGCCTGCAATCGATCCCGTCGTCGATGATGTCACCGCACCGTCCACTCCGACGCATGCCAAGCCGGAAGTCAGCATATTCTGCAAGCAAGGCTTTGATCTCGTTGGCAAGAAGTGCATCAAGAAGCCGACGGTTGTGATCGACTGCGCGCCCGGCTTCAAGCTGATTGGCAAGCAATGCGTGCGCAAACCGGTGATTGTGGACGCCTGCAAGCGGACCGAAGTTCGCATCAACGGCAAGTGCTTGAAGAAGCCGACAGTCGTGATCGACTGCGCCCCCGGCTTCAAGCTGATTGGCAAGCAATGCGTGCGCAAGCCGGTAATTGTGGAAGCCTGCACACGGACGGAAGTTCGCATCAATGGCAAATGCGTGAAGAAGCCGATGGTCTCCATTTTCTGCAAGCCGGGCTTCAAACTCGTGGGCAAGGATTGCGTGCGCAAACCGGTACTGTTGAACAAGAAGGTTCTGCTGCCCGCAAAGCGTGTTCTCAAGCCGTTGCAACCGGGAAGGCCGCTGCGATTGAAAGGAGCGAAGCGGTAAGCGGAACCCAATCCTTAAAGGGCGGCGAAAGCCGCCCTTTTTCATTGCCGCGCCAAGCCTGCGGAAGCTCCATTTTTGAACGATGGCGCCTGAACAGGATTTGTCCCCGCAATTTGCCATTGCCGTTTGCATCACAGGCGTGTTTGATTGAAATTCGGCAACGAACCAGACTCTGCCGCTGGTTTGCGCTGGGGCCTTGCGAGGCGGGATTTTGTAGTCTTCAGAAGAAAGGCAATGAATAATGCAGAACCTCTCCATAAACGGCGGCGGGACCAATGCCATTGCCGGGTTTTTTGGATTGATGGGTGAAGCGCCGTTTTTGCAGCCCGAAAGGCTGGTTTCTCCCAAGGCCTGGTGGGGCCATCAGCCGTTTGCGTTCTGGATTGTTTCCGTGCTGCGGCCCCGAAGTCTGGCGGAACTCGGTGTTCACACAGGAACCTCCTATTGCGCATTCTGCCAGATGATCGCACGCTATGCGATACCGTGCCGGGCTATTGGCGTTGACACCTGGCAGGGCGATGCGCATGCGGGACGTTACGGGGCGCATGTCTTTGATGAATTGTCGGCCTATCACAACCCTAAATACGGACAATTCTCAACGCTTGTCCGCTCAACTTTCGATGATGCGCTGAAGGATGTGGCGGACGGGTCGCTTGACCTTTTGCATATTGACGGTCTGCACAGCTATGAGGCGGTCAAGCATGACTTTGAGACATGGCTGCCAAAAATGTCGGAGCGCGGCGTGGTTCTGTTTCATGACATTGCGGTTCGCGAGCGCGGATTTGGCGTGTGGCAGCTTTGGGACGAGATCACGAAACACTATCCGAGCTTTTCATTCCAGCATTGCAACGGATTGGGGGTTCTCGGTGTTGGAAGCCAGTTGCCGGCGGCGTTGAAAATCCTGTTTGAGGCGGAAAAGTCGGCACCGGATTCGCAAAGTATCCGGATGGCCTTTGAACAGCTTGGTGACGGGATCGTTCACGGGTACAAATTCAGGACAATGCAAAAATACTCGCCGTTCCACATTTTGCAGAAGATCTGGTCGGTGGTCTCGCCATAACGGGACGTTGAGCGGCGGCGGGCCTGAGGATTTGGCTGATCGCGGGAAACTCAGCCATCAGCGGAATTGAGAATGGGCCGCCGATGCGGAGCAGGATGAAGATGGGCAGCGTTGATATTGGCAGGGGCCTGATGACATTGGTTCTTGTCCTGTTCGGTGCGCGGCAAGCCGTTGCGGCGGAAGGCGCAGGGCCTTCGCCGGTTGGCACCTATTTCTGGTTTCCAGATTCCGCCGGGCCGCGCTCGGATGCTGACTGCCAGGCCATGGCGGAAAAACTCAAACCGTCGAGCGAGCAGGCGGAAGAATGGCTTTCGGGCGGCGCCGTGGATTTTGATCCGGCGACCGGCCCCTACTATCTTGTCCTCACAAAAAACCGGATGGAGCCGACTTTTTCCGGCGAAGGCGATTATGACGGCGGCAACATTGTGATGGGCCAGACCAGCAGGGGCGAGACGCCGTTCACGCTGGTCCCCGATGATCACCCGGATACGACCATCAACGGGACCATCCTTGCCATGCCGGACAGCCAGATCGTCACGGTGATCCTGAAGGCGGTGCCGTTTGAAGACGGAACCAAAGACCGGACAACGTACTACTGCCGCTTTGCCGAGGGCGAAGTGACTTAGTGTCTGTCCCATAATTCAATCTCGCGGCCATCTGACGCGGTTTTCTTCCGCTTCCGGTGCTCACGAACATAAGTTCGCTCCGCTCCGGTGCTCACAAAACCTCACCATCTGACTCTCGACATTGAATTCTTGAACAGACACTTAGATCGGTTCATTGCTCCCGGGTTGCGGCTTTCAGGTTGATGAGGCCGAAGCCGAACTCGACGTCGCGGCCTTTGCCGCCGAGGTCGAGTGCGGTTTTTGACACCTTGTTCTCAAGGTCGAATGCGCTCTTGTCGGGCGCGCTACGCATCAGATTGGCGATCGCGCCGGTATAGACGGCGGCGGCGAATGAGGTGCCGGTGACAAGGTCGTAGCCGCCGCCGGGGATCGGCGCCATGACGCCAACGCCGGGGGCGGAGATCTTGACATAGGCGCCGGTATTGGCCTGTTGCATGCGCTTGTTCTGATCATCCGTCGCGGTGACGGCGACAACAGTTTTGTAGGCGCCGGGGAAGGCGGGCGGCGCCTTTGGCCCGTTATTGCCGGCGGCGGCGACGAGCAGGATGCCACGCTCAAAAGCCCTGGCGCAGGCAAGCTCGAACAGCTTGTTGCGCGGGCCGACAAAGCTCATGTTGATGAGCCGGGCATTCCGCTCAGCTGACCAGTCCAGGGATGCGAGAATGGCATCGGCATTGGACTTGCCGTTCTCAAATGCGCGCGCATGCAGGATCAGGGCGCCGGGCGCCAGGCCCTGAAAGCTGTCCTGACCGGCAATCAGCCCGATAATGGAGGTGGCGTGATCTGAATTTTCAACCGGAATTGCCGGAAGGGCGTCAAAGTCCTCCACGGCAATGCCCGCCAGCGCCGGATGGGCTCTGTCGCGCGCCGTGTCGATGAC
>JANNRN010000120.1:0-20081 GCA_031401375.1 Phyllobacteriaceae bacterium
CCGCTTTTCGCGCCTGATCCAGTTTGCGAACGCCGTCGGCAGCTGCCTCCAACGCGTGCGTGACCATAATTGCTCCGCCGGAACGTATGGCTGCCTCGACCTTTGCAGAACCTGTGGTGACCTGCCCTGCCTTGCGGCTCAAACCCAGGCTTCCGAGCGCGTTCTTTACCAACAAATGGTCAACCAATGCGCCAAGATCAACACTTGCCACAACATCTTCCTTCAAAGCGCGCTTGAAGAGATTGCGCCTTACGGCTTCGTCGACCAACCCCCGCTTTGCACCCACCCAGCATCCGCGGCCGGGCAAGTTGCGCTTCAGGTCAGGAACAACGGTTCCATCCGGCCCTGCCACAAAGCGGATCAACTCTTCCGCTGTTCCGCCCTCGCGTGTGACGATGCACATTCGCTCGTTCATGTTGTGCATCCGTTTCAGGGCCCCTAGAGCAAGACACGGTGTCTATGCTTGAGCTTCTTCATGTTCGGGTTCGGCCGGAGCCAAATCTTCTTCCGTGACCCAGCCAGCCTTCAGCCGTGCGGACATGACCATCTGTTCGGCTTCAGCCCGCGAGATGTCAAAGCCTGACAATACGCCCTCTGTCACCGTGGTTTCGCCGTCCTTGCGTTCCTTCCAGCCAATCAGGTCATCGGTGGCATAGCCGGCGAAGTCCTCAATCGTCTTGACGCCGTCTTCTCCGACCTTGACCATGATGGCTGTCGTCATGCCTTCGATCTGGCGCAGTTCGTCCTTGACGCCAAGCTTCTTGCGCTTTTCGTCACGCTCTGCTTCGACTTGGTCGAGGTATTCGCGGGCACGGCGCTGCAGCTCTGTTGCCGTATCATCGTCAAATCCATCGATCGAAGAAATCTCGCCGGCGTCGACGAAAGCCAATTCTTCAACAGAGGCAAAGCCCTCGGAGGCAAGAACCTGACCGACCATTTCATCGACGTTGAGCGAATTCATAAACAACGCCGAACGTTCGGCAAATTCCTTCTGGCGGCGTTCGGACTCCTCCGCCTCCGTCAAAATGTCGATATCCCAGCCCGTAAGCTGTGAGGCAAGCCGCACGTTCTGACCGCGGCGTCCGATTGCGAGTGACAACTGGTCATCTGGCACAACGACCTCAATTCGCTCCGCATCTTCATCGAGAACGACCTTGGTGACTTCGGCCGGCTGCAACGCGTTGACGAGGAAGCTCGCCGCATCCGGAGACCACGGGATGATGTCGATCTTTTCACCCTGGAGCTCACCGACGACGGCCTGAACACGAGAGCCGCGCATACCGACGCACGCCCCGACCGGATCAATGGACGAATCGCGGGAGATCACGGCGATTTTGGCCCTTGAACCCGGATCACGGGCAACCGCTTTGATTTCGATGACACCGTCATAGATTTCCGGCACTTCCATGGTGAAGAGTTTTGCCATGAACATCGGATGTGTGCGCGACAGGAATATCTGCGGTCCGCGCTGTTCGCGGCGCACATCATAGACATAGGCGCGGATGCGATCGCCATAGCGGAAATTCTCACGCGGAATCAGTTCGTCGCGGCGGATAATGCCTTCGCCTCGTCCCAAGTCGACAATGACATTGCCATATTCAACCCGTTTGACCGTTCCATTGGCGATCTCGCCGATGCGATCCTTGTATTCGTCATATTGGCGGTCGCGCTCGGCTTCACGAACCTTTTGAACGATGACCTGTTTGGCCGATTGAGCAGCGATGCGGCCAAAATCCATCGGCGGCAGCAATTCAGCGATATAGTCACCCACTTC
This sequence comes from Phyllobacteriaceae bacterium, assembly GCA_031401375.1. Taxonomy (GTDB): domain Bacteria; phylum Pseudomonadota; class Alphaproteobacteria; order Rhizobiales; family Rhizobiaceae; genus JANOYJ01. The sequence goes on from JANNRN010000120.1 coordinate 1,775, forward strand.
AGCGTCCGGATTGCGGTCGCGTGCGCGGATGATCTCGATCTGGTTTCCTGAATCTTCAACCGTGTCGACCACTTCCAAGAGGCGCTGAAGCTTGATCTCGCCGGTCTTGGAATTGATATCGGCGCGGATATTTGTCTCCTGACCATAGCGCGCGCGCGCAGCCTTTTGAATGGCATCGGCCATCGCGGCAAGGACGATTTCCTTGTCAATGTTCTTTTCGCGGGCAACTGCATCTGCAATTTGCAAAAGCTCGAGCCGGTTTGCACTGACTGCCATGTTTCTCTCCTTCTTGCGGGCACCAGCCCGCCCGTTCATTCTTCGTTGTCGTTGCTCATTGCGTTAGCCTCACGCAGGGCTTTGTCCTTGCGCAAGGCATCACGGATCAACTCGTCGGTCAGCACCAACCGTGCCTCGCCAATTGCCTCATAGGGGATACGGACCATCTGTTCTTCGCCATAGGCAACCATTTCATTTTCAAAGAGGAAACCAGCTTCATCGGCCTCGACTGTCTTTCCCTTGAACTTTTTGCGGCCTGATACCGCAACTGTCGTCTCGATCTTCATGACGTGCCCTGCCCAAGCGGCGAAGTCGGATTTTCGCACAAGCGGGCGGTCAATACCGGGCGACGAAACTTCAAGGTGGTAGGCACGGGTGACCGGGTCTTCCACTTCAAGAACCGGCGACACTGCCTTGCTGATCTCTTCACAGTCCTCAACGGTGATGCTGCCGTCGGGCCGCTCCGCCATGATCTGCATGGTCAAACCGTTCAGGCCAGAAATATTCACCCGCACCAGTCTGAAACCGAGCGCGACCAAGACCGGAATGACAATGGCAGCAACGCGTGCATCCAATCCGGTTTCGCGGATGATGCGGTCGTCTTGCGATGCGCTGTAAACCTCGGTCAAATGCCCTCGACAGGTAATAAAAAAGAGCGGGTCCTTTCGGGCCCACCCTTGCTCAACAGATCAAGAATTTGAATTGTGTATAGTCGATTCACCGTGTGAAGGCAAGGGTCGTCTGCACGCCTTCGGTACTGCAAGATTTGACCTATTGCATTTTGAGGGCATTCAATTCTCTAGTGCACGCCGAAGAGGGATCCGCTGTTCTTGGCGGGCTGGCGATTGAGGACGAGAACCGGCATCGGCCGACAAGGGGGAATTTTGACAACAGCGTTGCCTCAAACGATGAAGGCTCTGGTGCTTAAGCCCGGTCCCGACGACGCGATTCACCCTGGCCGGCATCTTGAACTTGCGCACAAACCGTTGCCGGTGCCCGCCAAGGGGGAGGTTCTGGTCAAGATGGAGGCGGCTTCAGCCAATCCGTCCGACCTTTTGTCGCTGCGCGGCCGGTATGCGATCAATCCTGTGCCCGGACAGACCTGCGGCATCGAGGGTGTAGGCAGAGTGGTGTCCTCCAATGCCGGGTTTCTGGGCCAGTTTCTCAAAGGGCGCCGAGTCTCGGTGGCGCGCCCCGAAGGAGAGGGCGTCTGGGCGGAATATGCAGCCATCGGCGCCCGAAACTGCATCCCTGTCGGGGATTCGCTCGCAGTGGAAGCTGCGGCGGCATTCATCGTCAATCCTTTTACCTCTTATGCGCTGATCCAGAAGGCATATAGAAAGCGCACCAAAGCCATCGTCCAAACAGCGGCGGCAAGCCAGGTCGGGCGCGGCGTCATCGCCTTGGCGCGCGCCGCCAAAATCGAGACGATCTCGATTGTCCGGCGAGAAGAACAGGCGAGCGTCTTGAGAAAACTCGGCGCCAAGCACATATTGCTGCAGGACGATCCAGAGTTTGACGCCAAACTCAAGAAACTTTGCGACGAACTCAACCCGACCTTGTTCTTCGATGCTGTAGGGGGGCCGATCACTGCCCGCGTCATGGAGGCGATGCCAAAAAACACAGACGCGATTGTGTTTGGATATCTGGAAGAAAACTCCGCCGACCCGCATGGAGGGCACTTTCCGACCCAATCCGTCATATACAAGAACCAGACGATCAAGGCGTTTTGGCTCGCGCCCTATTTCATTGAACTCGGCCAGATCGGCGGACTGCGCGCCTCGCTTGATATCCTGAAGCTGTTCAAGGCAGGGGTATTCAAGACCAATGTGTCAGCGATGGTCTGCTTTGAGGAATATCCCGGCGCGATCGACCGCTACGCTGCGAACATGACTGGCGGGAAGGCTATTTTGAAAATCAGCTGAGGGTCTTTTCAAAGGTCAAATAGGCCGGAATGCGTCCCTCGCGATGCGCCTTGGCTGCGTAGCGTGTACCCGGCCAGCCGGGGTAGGGTGTGGTCCAGTCACCTGCATCCATGGCCGAGAAACGGAACCCGCCATGCTGATGCACGTGAACCAGCGTCCAATTGACATAGTCGTCGATGTCCGAGGCGAAGCACAGTTTGCCGCCCGGTTCGAGTACACGATGGAGAAGATTCAGGTTATCGGTGTTTATGAACCGGCGCTTGTTCTGACGCATCTTCGGCCAAGGGTCCGGGAAAAGAATATCGACGTGATTGACCGACTGCGCCGGAAGCCAGGCAAGCAGCACCGCCGCGTCCTGGTCGAACAAGCGGATGTTGCCCGCCGGAACTGCGTGCAGCTTTGCCAGAAGCTTTGCCATGCCGTTCACAAAGGGCTCAACACCGATGAACCCGGTGGCGCCGTTCTCGCGAAGGCGATGCAGCAAATGCTCACCTGCGCCAAACCCGATTTCCAGTCGAATGTTGTTGACCGGAACCGGAAACAACGTGCGCGCGTCTGGCGAGCCGGGCGCATTCAGATCGACAATCAGTCGCGGCAGAAGGTCCTCGAGAAGCGAAGTTTGCAGAGGGCTGAGCTGCTTGCCCAGCCGGCGACCGAAGAAAGAACCCTCGCCCTTGCGGCGCTTGTTCTGCGTGCTGTCCTTCAAGGCTCAGAGTGCCTTGACAGCAGCTTTCAGGGCCCCAACCAAATCAGTCTTTTCCCAAGAGAAAGAGCCATCCTTGCCGGGCTTGCGGCCGAAGTGACCATAGGCCGCCGACTTGGCGTAAATCGGCCTGTTCAAATCAAGATGTTTGCGGATGCCGCGCGGGGTAAGGCTCATAACACTGCGCAAGGCTTGTTCGAGCTTGTCTTCGGTAACCTTGCCGGTGTCATGAAGATCAACATAGATCGACAAAGGTTCGGCAACGCCAATGGCGTAGGAAAGCTGGATCGTACAGCGATCCGCCAAATTGGCCGCCACAACGTTTTTCGCAAGGTACCGCGCCGCATAGGCAGCGGACCGATCCACCTTGGTGGTATCCTTGCCGGAAAAGGCGCCGCCGCCATGCGGCGCAGCGCCGCCATAGGTGTCAACAATGATCTTGCGTCCCGTCAAACCAGCATCGCCATCCGGGCCGCCGACGACAAACCTTCCGGTCGGATTGATGTACCAATTGCAGCTATCAGCAACTTTCAAGTCACCCAGCGCGGTGCGTATGAACGGTTCGACAACTTTGCGAACCTTGGCGGAATCCCATTTCGGATCGAGATGCTGGGTCGAAAGCACAATCTGAGTTACTTCCACTGCCTTGCCACCGGCATAGCGGACCGTCACCTGGCTCTTGGCATCGGGCCCGAGCTTGCCGGCATCGCCCTCACCCTTATGCCTTGCTGCGGCGAGAAGCTCGAGGATTTTGTGGCTGTAGTAGATCGGCGCCGGCATCAAATCGGGTGTTTCGCGGCATGCATATCCGAACATGATGCCCTGATCGCCAGCACCTTCTTCACCTTGCTTGTCGGCGGCACTGTCCACACCTTGCCCGATGTCGTTGGATTGGCCATGCAATAGGACTTCGATCTTTGCGGTCTTCCAATGAAACCCCGCCTGTTCGTAACCGATCGCCTTGATGGCTTTGCGCGCGGCAGATTTGAATTTAACCGGATTGACGATCGGATGCCCGCTGGCGTCTCTCAGTATGTTTCCGTCCTTGCCGGTCTTCAACAGTGACTTGGGGACGCGAACTTCACCGGCAATCACAACACGATTGGTGGTCGCCAGCGTTTCGCATGCGACCCGCACACCCCAAAGATCGTCACCGGCCTTGATGGCCTCTCGATAGACCAGATCGACAATCTCGTCCGAGATACGGTCGCAAACCTTGTCTGGATGACCTTCTGAAACGGACTCGCTGGTGAACTCATAGTCTAGACGGGCCATGATTGATCCTGTGCAAAAAATGTCGCGCCGACACAACTCGCCGCAACGCAACCCGGTCGCGTCAATATCCATCCAGTCGTGAACGGTCAAGCAAAGCCCGACCGAAACTTCGGTTCGATGCTTTGTCCGGTTCGCATACCGAGCTTAAATGCAGATCATTCTTCGTCGACGTCTGCCAGCGCCTTGACGAGATCGACGATTTTTCGCCGTACTTTCGCGTCGGTAATTTTTGCGAATGCCCGATTGAGCTGCAAACCCTCGGCGCTATTGAGGAAATCAACAACAAACGACGTCGAGCTCGCTTCGGCCAAGCCGCCAGCTGATCCAACGGGAACACCCGGGGCGTCTTCAAAGAAGAACGATACCGGCACGTTCAGAATTGTGGAGATCGCCTGCAAACGACTTGCTCCAACGCGATTTGTGCCTTTCTCGTACTTTTGTACTTGCTGGAATGTGATCCCGAGGCTCTCGCCAAGTTTCTCCTGGCTTACACCTAACATGTTGCGCCGAAGGCGGACCCGGCTTCCTACATGTATGTCGATCGGGTTGGGCTTCTTTTTGTTTTCGATCATTTTTTTCTCTTAGCCGCTTGACGGCCCTTTTGTTCATTGGCCAAAATTACTCAGGCGATGTGCGAGGATTCAACGGCCTATCCACTTGAGTTCCCGATGGACCTTGTCAGCCCCCCAAGCTTACGAACGTGCCGCGTGCGACATTCTGGACCGCGCACTGAAAATAGTCAAACATGCAATGACAACCAGTCCTGCCAGAATGAACGAAAAACTAATCCCACCGCGCAAAACGTACGGTGTGGGTTGAAGTTTTGACGGCACATGACTGTCAATGGTTGCAATGGCGTTGAGCCTGATAGAATCAATAATCCGGCCATAGGAATCAACGACAGCAGAAATTCCGTTGTTGGCTACACGCAACAGTGGAAGTCCCTGTTCAACCGCCCTCAGTTGTGCCAGCCGAAAGTGCTGGTAGGGGCCCGGCGAGTCTCCGTACCACGCATCGTTGGTGAGATTCACCAAAACGTCTGCTCGGCCGTTTTCCGTCCTGACCTCACGTGGGAAAATGACCTCGTAGCAAATCAGCGGGTTGATCTTGAGGCCGTTCGGCAAGGTCAGATTCTGACGCGCGGCCCCTGGGGAAAAGCCCCCGGGCAAGGTAACCAGTTGAGTGAACCCGAACGATTGAAGGAAGTTTTCCAACGGAAGATACTCGCCGAAAGGAACCAGATGGCGTTTGTCCGCGGCGCTCACCATTTCGCCGTTTTCTTCAATGACGAGCAAACTGTTATAGTACCTAGTCACGTCACCGGCACTGCGATCACCTTCCTTGCGCACCGCGCCTGCGAGCAAAACTTGACCCTCCCCGAGCATACCGGCGATAGCTGAGTAAGCGTCTGGACGATCAGAAAGAAGAAACGGAATGGCAGTCTCAGGCCAAATGATGACATCAGGCTTTTTCTGACCGGCAACTTCGCTCCCGGCGGACATCTCGATCAGCTTTGCGAATATCTTGTCGCGGGCCGCTTCGTCCCATTTTTCAGACTGGTCGATTGATGGTTGAACCAATCGGACAAGCGTGCCCCTGGAATCAGTTTCCGAAGAGGCAGGCAAGCGGTAATAGCCATATCCTGCATGAGCGGCAGCTAAAAGGACCATGAGAATCGCGCCGCGCTTTTGGTGACGCCCAAGCCCGAAAACCGCCGGAAGCGCAAAGAAAAGCACCGCAAGGGCGTTCATTCCCTCGACTCCGACAATCGAGGCTGACTGCATGAGCATGGGAGTGGGCAAAGCAGTTTGGCCGATCGGATTCCAGGGAAATCCGGTGAGTACAAAACTGCGCAGCCATTCTGCAACGCCAAACCCGAACGCCAGGGCGGCTGCCGCGCCAATGCCCTCCGTCCAAATGACGCGCGCGAGCGCAGCGGCAAGAGCGTAAAAAAGCGCCAGACAGGCAGGCAGGCCGATCACAGCAAGCGGGATTGCCCAGGCAAAGCCGTCCGCGTCGATGAGCAGTGCATTGCCAAGCCACCAAAGACCGGCCGTGAAATATCCAAATCCGAAACACCATCCGATTTTGAAGGCGGGCCACAGCCTTCTGAGGAAACCGGCGCCCTGCGGCGAGACAGCGCCTTCAAGCAACCAGAAGAGCAAGGTGAAGGAGACGAAGGCTGCCGCAAAGAAATCGAACGGCGGCAAAGCGAGCGCCGCGATTGCGCCGGCAAGAAATGCGAGGCCAGCCCGTCTCCATCCCCACAACAGTATAATTCTGCCGGCAAAAGCTCTCATTGGGATCCCGTCCCGCCCGAATCACAATGGCTATGGTCAGGTCTCATTAGAGCTATTCATCGTGTCTTGGAATCGCTGACTGGCTCCAACTGTTTGTTTTGGCGCATTTCCGGACGGAAAACCGGTTCCAACTTTTCCTGGAAATGCTGTAGTCCCGGCGAAATGCCAGGTAAATGGCAAGAATCGCAATAGGAATGCCGTCAGGAAACTTCAGGCATCCGGACCCGTCTCCCGCTTATTGCGGCGGCGCCGTTCAGCGGCTTTGGTTTGAACGATGCGCACTTTGCGAATGCGCCGGGGATCTACTTCCAGAACATGGAACTCAAAACCTTCAACCGCCTGCACCACTTCGCCGCGGGGCGGCACCCGGCCGATGACGGCGGTAATCAGTCCGCCAAGTGTATCCACGTCGTCGCCTATTTCGCCGACAACAAAGTCCTCGCCAATAACGCTCGCCACCTCATCAAGCTCGGCGCGGGCATCGACGATGAAAACCCCCTCTCCGGTCTTTGTGATCATGACTGCCTCGTCGTCATGCTCATCTTCGATGTTGCCCACCACCATCTCGACGATATCTTCGAGCGAAACGAGTCCGTCAGTGCCGCCGTACTCGTCAATGACAAGCGCCATCTGGATGCGGGAGTCGCGCATTCGCGTCATCAGTTCGGATGCCGGCATCGAATGCGGCACGAAAAGCACTTTGCGAATGAGATTGAGTTCACTGATTGTCTTGAGAAGATTGACCTTGGAAAGATCGAGACCCTGTGGAACCCCTGCCTTTTTCTCCGCACCGCGGCGCGTGGTCTTTTTCATGCGTGCGGTTTGCGCAACGTATGCGACGGCGTCCCGAATGTGCACCATTCCGCGCGGATCATCGAGGTTTTCCGCATAAACCGGCATCCGGGAATGGCCCGAGCTTTCAAACAGCTCCAGCAGTTCACCCAGCGGCGTCTGAATTTCCACAGCGATAATGTCAGAGCGCGGAACCAGCACGTCATCGACCCGAACTTCCCGCAGGCGAAGAATGTTGTTGAGCATTGCCCTTTCAGAATCGGTGAAGGCTTGCCCAACATTGGTGGATTCGGACAGCGCGTCGGTCAGGTCTTCGCGCAAGCGTGCCGAATTGCGATTACGAATACGTGCTGCAACCCGTCTGAAGAGATTCGGCCGCCCGGTTTCGTCACGGGGGGCGGGAGCGCCATCCGGCGCCCGATCAACCGCCAACTTGTCAATTTCGGATGTCATGATGTTCCGTCAACTACCGCATAGGGATTGGGTATAGCAAGCGTCTCCAAAATGTGGCGCTCCAGTTCCTCCATTTGTTCCGCCTCGCTTTCGTCTTCATGATCATAGCCGAGGAGATGGAGGAATCCGTGCAGAACGAGATGGCTGACGTGATTGTCGAGTGGCTTGTTTTCCCTGCGCGCCTCCAAGGATGCGGTTTCAAAGGCAAGGACGATGTCGCCCAAAGTGGCGGGCAACGGGTCACCGGGTTTCAAAGACATGGAGGGAAAGGAAAGAACATTTGTCGGCTTGTCCTTGCCACGCCATTTCACATTCAGCGCGCGAACCGTGTCGTCATCGGCAAAGAGCAGGCTGAGTTCCGAAGGCGGTACTTTCTTCAAACCCAGGGTCTTGGCCGCGGCCCGAACTATCCGGTCGCTTAGCGCGAAAAGCAACTCTTCCTCTGGCCAGCCTCCACCCGCTCGTGCAAGCACGATTTCCACGCAGTTCCCGGAAGTCTCGCCCTCTTTCAAGCGCCGTTCTCACCGGACGGTTCTTTGCGGCGCACATCGATAGGCCGGCGCCCGGTGCCGGCGCGGTCATAGGCGCTGACGATTTCCGCCACCAGGGCATGGCGGACGACATCCTTTTGCGTAAAGCGGACGATGTCGATTCCGGGAACGTCGGTCAATATGTCGAGTGCTTCAATCAATCCCGATTTCTGTCCCGGGAGAAGGTCAATCTGGCTTGGGTCACCTGTGACGATCATCCTGGAGTTTTCGCCAAGCCGCGTCAGAAACATCTTCATTTGCATGGAAGTGGTGTTTTGCGCTTCATCAAGAATGACGGCGCTATGGGCGAGCGTGCGGCCGCGCATGAAAGCAAGCGGAGCGATTTCGATGACGCCTGCCGCAATGGCACGCTCCACTTTTTCGCCAGGCATCATGTCATAAAGCGCATCATAAAGAGGCCGCAGATAGGGATCGACTTTTTCCTTCATGTCGCCCGGGAGGAAGCCCAAGCGTTCACCTGCTTCAACGGCTGGCCGGGAAAGGATGATTCGCTCCACAGCTCCCCGTTCCAGCAACATGGCGGCCTGGGCGACGGCCAGATAAGTCTTGCCTGTGCCGGCCGGACCGACACCGAACACCAGTTCCGACTTGTCGAGTGCACGCATATAGGTGTTTTGGGTCGGCGTGCGGGCGTGAATAGTGCGCTTGCGGGTGGAAATCTGGCTCAGCGACATGCGTGTCTTTGTCTCCATGGTCGGCAGCGATGGCTGATCGTAAGCTGCAACCGCCATACGGATCGCCCCGTCAACATCCGACCCCGAGATCGTCTGGCCGGCGCAGACCATTGCATAAAGGCTGTCAAGGGCGCGGCGGGCTTTCTCGGTCGAAGAATGCTCACCGCTCAATGTCAGCTGGTTGCCCTTGGAACGGATATCCACACCAAGTTTCTTTTCGATCTGCGAGAGATTTTCCTCGAACTGACCAAAAAGAAGGCTTGCGTGTTTGTTGTTGTCAAAACTCAGGACGATCTGCGCCAAACCAGGGGTAGTTGAAAGTGCCGCCAACTTCGCCGTTCCGGTCAAACGCATCTCCTTTTCGTCATTCTACGCGAATTCGCCAAACAGACTGTTGTGAGCTGTTCCAGTGATTCGCACGTTGACAATGTCACCGATTTTGCCCGCCGTTTCATCCAAAATAACCGGTAGCAGCCAGGGAGATTTTGCAATCAACTGGCCGGGCCGCCGGCCAGGTTTTTCAATCAGCACCGGCATGGCCTTGCCAACGAAACTTTGCACAAAATCCAGCTGCTGTCTGCCGAGCAAGACTTGGAGCGTGGCAAGCCGCCGTTCCTTCACCTTTTCAGGGACTTGGTCCACGGCCTCTGCGGCTGGCGTGCCGGGCCGGGGTGAGTATTTGAAGGAGAATGTCTGGGCGAACCCGACTTCCTCCACGATCCGCATCGTGGCGTCAAAATCTGCGTCTTCTTCGCCCGGGTGCCCCACAATAAAGTCACTCGACAGGGCAATATCGGGCCGCGCTGTCCTGATCTTGTCGATCAATTTGAGATAGTCATCGGCTGTGTGCCGGCGATTCATCGCCTTCAATACACGATCTGACCCCGACTGGACGGGAAGGTGCAGGAAAGGCATCACAGCGGGATTGTCGCGATGGGCCGCAATGAGCGCCGCATCCATGTCTCGCGGATGCGAGGTTGTATAGCGCAGCCGCGCAAGACCGGGAACCTCTGACAATCGATGAAGCAGACGCGCAAAGCCCCAGCGAAAACCATCCATCGCCTCGCCGTGCCAAGCGTTGACGTTTTGACCGAGCAAAGTGATTTCCCGCACGCCCATCGATGCAAGACGCTCGACTTCACCCAGAATCTGTGAAACCGGCCGGGATACTTCAGCGCCACGCGTATAGGGCACCACGCAAAACGAACAAAACTTGTCGCAGCCTTCCTGAATCGTCACGAAAGCGGTCACTCCGCGCGCCTTGACGGCCTCGCGACCGGGACGCGCGAGGTGATCAAATTTGTCCTCAATCGCGTGATCATTGTCAACGACACGCTCGCCGCGCTCGACACGCCGCAAGATCGCCGGAAGCCGGTGATAGGTTTGCGGGCCGATCACCATGTCGACGGCGCGCTCCCGGCGCAGGATTTCCCTGCCTTCCGCCTGAGCGACGCAACCGGTGACGCCCAGAAGCAATGGCTTTCCGTCAAGTTTGCGCTGCTCCTTTATCTCGCGCATGCGGCCAAGCTCGGAATAGACTTTCTCAGCGGCTTTCTCGCGGATGTGGCAGGTGTTGATCAGCACGAGGTCCGCGTCTTCGACAACATCCGTTCCGGCATAACCTTCCTGGGTCAACTGATCCGACATGCGCTGCGAATCATAGACATTCATCTGGCAGCCATAGGTCTTGATGAACACCTTGCGCTGAAGCGCGGGTTTTCCTTCAACAGGTTCTGGATGATCGAGGACTGGCGTGCTGGCTTGTTCCATGAACGGGCTATTAGACGCTTTTGCCGGAATTGAGAATAGGCGCCGCCTCCGGGCGGTTCATGAGCGAGGTCTGCATCATGGTTCGCACCTCGGCCTCCATGTCTGCCGCAACGGCTTTGCGATCCGATTGTGGTGTGAACTCAATGGCTTCGCCGATGCGCACCTCCACATCCAGCGCCCCCTCGCCGATCATGCCAAGAAGGCTGGAAACGAGACTGACCGAGCCGGGCCAAGCCGCAATCGGGCGCATGTAGCGGCCCATCGGCAGCCCTTGCACCCTGGTATAGGCGATTGAAACCGGCTGCACGAGGACACGATGCGTCACGGTATCGCGCAACGCCAACTGGGCAGCGCCAAAGAGCGAAGACTTGAACGGTAGCACCCGGTTGCCATCCGATGTGGTACCTTCGGCAAACAGCACCATGGCGTCACCCTTTGTCAACCTTTCGGCAATTGAGTTGGCTTGGTGTCTGCTCTTGTGACGCTGATTGCGCTCAATGAAAACCGACCGCTGCAGGACGGCAAACAGACCGAACAGAGGCAAGTCCCTGACTTCGGATTTGGCAATAAACGAAACCTCAGACAGGGAGCTCAGAACGACAATGTCCGCCCAACTGCAATGGTTGGCAATAATGAGCAAGGGGCGTTGCGTCTCAAGCTTGCCGCTCACGATGATCCGCAGCCCGAGCAGCTTTGCGATGACCCGGTGCCAAAACCGCGGCAGCGATTTGTGAACGAAACGCTCCCAACGCATTGATAAGTATTGCACGGGCAGGAGCGGCAAGGTGAACAAGGCGAAAATGAGAATCACGAAGGCGATTCTCGCAGCGGCAATCATGCCTTCCCGTCCGATTTCTTTCTGTTGAGCGGGATCGCGTAAAGTTCGAGCCGATGATCGACGAGCTTGAATCCCAGCTCACGCGCGATCTCCACCTGAAGCTTTTCGATCCGGGGATCGGCAAATTCGATAACCTTGCCGGTCTTCAGGTCGATCAAATGATCGTGATGGGCGTCGGGCGTTGCTTCATAGCGCGAGCGTCCATCCTTGAAGTCATGACGCTCGATGATTTCCATATCCTCAAACAGCTTGACGGTCCGGTACACTGTGGAGATGGAAATCCCGGCATCAACCTTGACGGCCCGGCGATGCAATTCCTCCACGTCAGGATGATCATGCGCATCGTCCAGAACTTGCGCAATGACACGGCGCTGACCGGTCATGCGCATGCCCTTTGCCTCGCACCGCGCCTGCAGGTTGGTCTTCATCGTCACTAGACCCGTTTATCTTCGACTATCCAAGATCAAGGCGCATGACAAGCGCCGCCGACTTACCCTGCGGTGAATCGTAATAAGCTTGGCGCTCACCAACTTTCTTGAAACCAAACCGTTTGTAGAGTCCGATCGCCGCCAGGTTTGCTGAATCAACTTCAAGAAATAGGCTTTGAGCCCGCTGGGCGTGCAGCGTCCTCAGCGCTTCTTCAACGAGGCGCCGGCCAAGACCGTGCCGGCGAACAGACTTGGCCACTGCCAGTGTCAGGATCTCCGCCTCATCCGCCACGAGCCGAGCAAGAATGAACCCTGACGGCGGTTTCCCGGGATGGCCCTCCACCAGCGCCAGAAAGCCGAAAACATTCGCCTGGCCAAGAAGCGATCTAAATTCGCCATCGGTCCAGGGACGGTGAAAGCCCTGCAAATGAAGGGAAGCGACGGACTGGCTGTGCGAGGTCTCAAGCGGTATCAGCACATGGTTCTTCTGCCAGAAAGATTCGAAGGGCAGCTTCATCATGCGCCACTTCTTTCGAGTGCAAATCCCGCCTGCGTTTTGGCATCAGCTGCCCGAAGATAAAGCGGCTTTGCCGGAACAATCATTTGAGGGTGCAAGACGGCACGGGCGACAGCATTGGCGGTCGCCACGAATTTGTCTTCCGCCCATTTGACGTTGCCCGGCAACATTTCCGGTGCAATCATGACGGAGCCCGAACCACAAATCAGAACAGGGTCAAGCGAAAGATATGGCAAGAACCCGGCCGGGCTCATCGCCTGCGGGATGTCGAGAGGCAGCGCCTCATGATCGAATGATTGCACATGGATTTCGCCCCGGCCGGCGTCCAGCAGAACCGTGATCCTGCAATTGTTGCTCAGCGGCCGCGCGAGGACAGCGATCGCCTGCAGGCTGGTGACGCCGAGAACCGGAACTTTCAAGGCAAATCGCAGTCCTCTTGCGGCGGCCACACCGACCCGGATTCCGGTAAAGGAACCGGGACCCACGCCAACAGCGACGCCGGACAGAGCCGCGTAGGAAACGCCTGATTCTTTCAACACATCGGCGATGTCGTCCATCAACCGTTCGGCGTGTCCACGGCCGATGTCATTTGAAATTTCCGCCATGACCTGGCCGGATCCGCGGTCGAGAACGCAGACCGAACAGAGACTTGAAGATGTTTCAAGCGCGAGGATCATGCTTATCGCGTAAACAAAACCACGCCTCGCGACAAGGAGGCGTGATTGAAAGTCATATCGGTGATTACGCGCCGAAAATCGCCTTGTTGGCTTTCAAGCAATCGCAAAAAGACAAAGGCGAGGCGCCTGACAAGGATTTAACGGCGTCGGTAACCATCTCCATCCGGCCTTGATTTGAATCGCTGACCGTCTCTAGCCATTTGTTTTTCGCATTTCCAGACGGGAAACCGGCTGCTGCCGCAGGGTTCAATTCTTCGCTTTCATCTCCAGCCTGCGGCGATGCAGCACCGGTTCTGTATAGCCGTTCGGCTGTTCACGCCCCTTGAACACCAGATCGCAGGCGGCATGGAAGGCAATGGAACGCTTGAAATCCGCAGCCATTGGCTTGTAGTCAGGGTCACCGGCGTTCTGGCCGTCAACGACTTTGGCCATGCGCTCCATCACCTGCATTACCTGTGCCTCAGAGGTGACGCCATGGTGCATCCAGTTGGCGATGTGCTGCGCCGAAATCCGGCAGGTGGCGCGATCCTCCATCAGAGCGACATTGTTGATGTCCGGCACCTTAGAACAGCCAATGCCCTGGTCAATCCAGCGCACCACGTAGCCAAGGATGCCCTGGGCATTGTTTTCAACCTCGCGAATGACCTGCGCCTCGTTCCACTTGCGGTAGGAGGCGAGCGGAATGTCGAGGAGCGCATCGACATAGGCCCGCCTTCCGCCTGCGGCGAGGCGTTTTTGCACCGAGAAGACGTCGATCCTGTGGTAATGCAGCGCATGCAGCGTTGCGGCAGTCGGCGAAGGCACCCAGGCGCAGTTGGCGCCGGCCTTGGGGTGGTCAATCTTCTGCTCGAGCATTGCCGCCATCAAATCGGGCATCGCCCACATGCCCTTGCCGATCTGCGCCCGTCCAGACAACCCGCATTCAAGACCGATATCTACGTTTTGATTCTCGTAAGCCGTGATCCAACCCTTTCGCTTGATGAAATCCTTGCGCGAGAACGGTCCCGCCTCCATTGAGGTGTGAATCTCATCCCCGGTGCGATCCAGAAAACCGGTGTTGATAAAGGCGATGCGATGCCGGGCCGCGCGGATGCATTCCTTGAGGTTGACGGAGGTTCGCCGCTCCTCGTCCATCACGCCCAGTTTTACCGTATAGCGCTTCAGGCCCAGTATTTCTTCGACGCGGGTGAATATTTCATCGGAAAAGGCCACTTCTTCCGGCCCGTGCATCTTGGGCTTGACCACGTAAATCGAACCGTGAACCGAGTTGCGCGCACCGGCGCTCTTCTTGAGATCATGGAGCGCGATCAGGGTGGTGATCATCGCATCCATCAGCCCTTCGGGCACTTCTGCCCCAGTCGCATCCAGAATTGCAGGGTTGGTCATCAGGTGGCCGACATTACGTACCCACAACAGGGCGCGGCCCTTCAGCGCCAGCGGACTGCCATCGGGCGCCAAGTAGCTGCGATCCGGATTTAGGCGGCGGGTGACGGGTTTGCCGCCTTTGTCCACCACCGCGACGAGATCGCCCTTCATCAGGCCCAGCCAGTTGGCGTAGGCTACCACCTTGTCCTCAGCGTCGACACAGGCGACCGAGTCTTCGCAATCCATGATGGCGGTCATGGCACTTTCCAGGAGAACATCAGCCAGGCAGGCCTGATCGCGGCTGCCGATGAAATGGGCGCGATCAAAGACCAGTTCGACATGCAGGCCGTTGTTGCGCAACACAACGGCGTCCGGGGCCCTGGGGTTGCCACGATAGCCGGCGAACTTTTCCGGATTGACCAGCGGCAAGTCGTCGACCAGCAAGACACCGTCCTTGACATGATATCGCCGCACATCGGCGTGGCTTGTGCCCTGAATGGGAAAAACGTCATCGAGAAAAACCCGCGATCTTGCCACAACGCGGGCGCCGCGGCCGCGCTCGTATCCGCCCGAGGGCGGTGCGCTGCCCATGGCATCAGTACCGTAGAGGCAATCATACAGACTGCCCCAACGCGCGTTTGCTGCATTCAGCGCATAGCGGGCGTTGGTAATGGGCACCACCAGTTGCGGGCCGGGAACGGAGGCGATTTCGGGATCCACATTGCTGGTGTCGATCTGGAAGTCCGGCCCTTCCGGCAAAAGATAGCCGATTTCACGAAGAAACCCCTGATAGGCCGGGGCATCGTGCGGGCGGTCCCGATGCTGAATATGCCAGGCGTCGATTTTGGTCTGCAACTCATCACGCTTGGCGAGCAAGACAAGGTTCTTCGGGGCCAGATCACGCACGAGGCCAGAAAAACCCTTGAAGAACACATCCCTCGCCACACCAGTGCCAGGCAGAGCCTGATTGACGATGAAGTCGTGAAGTCCCTTGTCGATTTGCAGCTCATTGACCGTCAGGCGTTCGCGCATGGTGTTTTCCCAAAACAGGCATAAAGTGTGATCCGCACAAAGCATTTGCGGGACGGTGACGTCAATTGTTAACGGGGGCTAGCGGCCCAATCTTGGACGCCCCGTTGCGGTCGCAGAAATCCGGGCCTCGACGAATCTCCGCAAACCCTCAACCACCGCGTCTATGATGTCGACTTCGACTTCGACATGGGCATCTTCTGCACCCGCCTCCTCGGCACGGGCGAGCGCAAGGATCTCTGCTTGCGACGAGGCATAGTCAATCGCCGGTTTTTCGGCGGCAAAATCCCCGGTCAAGTCACCAACCGCAACGCGAAAACGGTCCTCCGCCGGTGACGTCACAATTGCCACGACCTGCACGCGAACTTCGCCGACAACAGCGCCGACGGCGTTGGCGACATCCGCATGAGGCGGAATTACCGCAAGTGTGGAAAGAAGGGCGCCGACCTGCGGATAGACGAGCGGGGCCGACGCGCCAAGCCCGACGACAGGGCGATCAAGCGAAACGGACAGCCTTGCAACGCCAGTACTGCCATCCAGCGCCGACTGGATGGCGGCATGCGCAACGGTTGACGGGCCTTCAAATCCGGATTCGGCAAAGGCGGTTTCAAGGACGAGCTCCGCGGAACGCCGCTCGAGCTGGGTGACAACGCGCTCGCTGATTTCCAAGGCACTCACCGCAATTGACCGGCCGCGGCCGTCACGTTTGCGGGCGAAGAGTGCCGCGCCCTTTTCAGCGGCGTGCCTGTTGCCATTCGATTGCCGGCCAAGAACGTGCTGCGCGTCGGTCGGCGTAAACCCGCAGACGAGAACAAGGCCGCGCGTGACCAGGCGTGCCAGCCCGGCATTTTGTGTCGCCGACGTCAACAACCGGTCGAGCGGCTGCGGGACGGCAGTGAGTTTTTCGTATATGGCAAGCTCGGCGGCGTTCAGGCCAGCCGCATAGCGGTCCGCCAAACCGGTGCGCAGGGCGAAACGACCGTCCGAGCGCCCGGGATTCTCCTGCTTCAATTGCCGGTCAAGGTGGTCGATGACGGCGTTATCCGGCATCGCGGCGGCAAGCGCCAACGGCAGAATGCGTTTCGGGCCGAGCGTAAGAACGGGTTCAAGCCCGCCCTCGGCCAAGGTGACTTCGGAATCTCCGCCAAGCCCGTGTGTGCGCATGGCAACGGCCTCGACCATGGTTCGGAAGCCGCCAACATTTGCACCTTCTTCGTCGAGGCGCGGATGTCCATTCGTGAGCAGCGCGACATCCGTCGTGGTCCCGCCGATGTCGGAGACGACGGCATTTTTCAGGCCCGAAAGGTAGCCTGCGCCAACAAGGCTGGCGGCGGGCCCGGAGAGAATGGTTTCGATCGGACGGTGTGCCGCGAATTTCGCCGAAACCAGCGCGCCGTCACCGCGCACCAGCATGAGCGGGGCGTCTATGTTGTTTTTTTCGAGGAATGACTGCGTGGCGTCAATCAGACGGCCGATCATGCCGACCAGACGCGCGTTGAGGAGCGTGGTGAGCGCACGCCGGGGTCCGCCGAGTTTTGATGAAAGTTCGTGCGAAACAGTGATGGGCAAGGCAGACCGCGAGCGGATGAAGTCGCGGGCGACGAGTTCATGCGCCGGGTTTCTGACGGCAAACAGCGCAGCGACCGCGATGCCGGAAACGGTGGCGTCAAGCGCCGGCAACGCGGCTTCAAGCGCCGAAAGGTCAAGGGCTGCGGCATTGCCATGGGCATCGTGACCGCCGGGGCAGAAGATGAGCGGATCCTTGCCCAAGGCTTCCGCCAGACCGTCCCGCTTGATGTCGCGTTCATAAAAGCCGATGGCGACAAGGGCGACGCGGCCACCCTGCCCTTCGACCAGGGCGTTGGTGGCAAGGGTTGTGGACATGGAGACGAGGGCGATTTCCGCCGGATCGGCCCCTGCCGCAATCAGCACTTTACCGGAGGCTTCCGAGATGCCGATCGACAAATCATGGCGCGTGGTGAGCGCCTTGGCGCTGGCGACGACGCCGCGGGCCGGGCTGAACAGCACCGCATCCGTATAGGTGCCGCCCGTATCAAGGCCGAGCCGCAGCCTTGTGTCATCATTTACATTCATAGAAGTGCGTCCCGCCGTTTTGCCCCCTTTAGGGCAGTTTCGAAACGGCGGGAAGGAAGAATTATTTCTTCGCCATCTGGCGGGCGACGCCTTCAATCTGGCTCATCTTCAAGGAGATGTCGGCGCGGTCACGCGCGCTCATCGACTGAAGGAAGGCAAGGTGATCTTCAAACGTGCGGGTTGCCGCGCGCTGGCGGGATTTCATCAGGGCGGAAAAAAGACCCATGATCGTTACTCCTGTATTTGGCGCCAATTCATTGACGCAAACGTAATATAGGCGCCCACCCCCTCCTATTGCAGTGCAACATTTGCATGGCTGGCATGCGCGGTGAAGTTTACCTGAGGTTAACTTGTTGAAAAATCAGGTTTTCCGGTCGGAATGGCCAAGGTCTCGCCCAGGATCGATGCGGTCGCGCAGCAATTGTTTCAGCACTTTCGCCTCGGGAAATCCTTCTCTTGCCTTGCGGTCCCAGATGACTTCGCCATCGACGGCGATGATGAAAATGCCGCCTGTTCCCGGCACCAGCGCGACCTCGCCAAGATCATCGCCAAAGGTCTGCAGCAATTCCTGCGCCATCCAGGCGGCGCGCAACAGCCATTGGCATTGCGTGCAATAGGTGATGGCGACTCTCGGCTTCAT
>JANNRN010000121.1:0-1927 GCA_031401375.1 Phyllobacteriaceae bacterium
ATAATAGGATGAATTCTCATATGACTTATTCGCAATTGGAATAACCATGGATATCGACACCGCAACCCGCGTCTTTCTGCGCGTCGCCGAGACCGAGAGCTTCTCGGCAACCGCCAAGCAAATGGGCCTTGGACAGCCTGCCGTTTCGAAGATGATTTCAAGCCTCGAAGACCATTTGGGAAGCCGCCTGCTGCAGCGCACGACCCGATCCCTCACCTTGACCGAAGAGGGGCGCACCTTCGCCGAGAATGCACGCCATGCCGTCGAGATGATGGACCATGCCTTGGATAGCGTGCGCGAAACCAGAGGGCGCATCACCGGGCTGCTGCGCATGGCGACAGTCTCCGCCTTTGCCCGCTTGCATGTCGTTCCACAGCTTGGTGCGTTCATGGCGCAGAATCCAGATCTTGATATTGAGCTCGTTCTTCATGACGAAGTCCCGAACCTTGTGGAGGAAGGAATTGACCTTCACATCCATTTCGGGCCTGTTGAAGAACAGGGGATGGTCGCAAAAAAGATCGGCGATATGCCGTTTGGCGTTTACGGGGCCAAGAGCTATCTCGACCGAAAGGGACGGCCGCAAACGATTGCAGACTTGGCGAACCATGACTTTATCGGCTTCACCGCCCGCGACATGCAGCGCCGCTGGCCGTTCGAAAAGAACGGCGTTATCGAGACACTGGACATCAATTGCCGTTTCAAGACCAACAATTGTGACACAGTGCGCGAAGCGGCCCTGAACGGGCTGGGGCTGGTGATCGCGCCCGACTGGCTGTTTTTCGACTGCCGACATGGCGGCAGCATGGAACTCCTGTTGAACGGCTACAAGACAAAGAACCTGCCCATGTACGCCGTCTATCCAAGCCGGCGCTATGTGCCCCCGAAGGTTCGGGCCGCCATTGATTTCCTCGAGGAACAATACCGCAAGCATCGAATGCTGATGGAACCGGATCACACGCTGCTGTGCAGCCCATTGTCCCGTTGACTTCGCGCCGGCCTGATCGCTGACCATGATCACCGGTACGCGTAAAGGCCGGTGATTTCCTGATGCCGCTGTTGTGCATCTCTTTGCAGGCTGGCAATGACGGATCAAGGCGTCGAAGGAGAGAAAATTGGCGAAAGTTGCATTCTTGGGTCTTGGCACAATGGGCTATCCGATGGCGGCCCATTTGAAACATCGCGGCGGCCACGAGGTCATGGTTTACAATCGCACCACCGCAAAGGCCGAGAACTGGGTGGCAGCGCACGGCGGCAGTTTCGGTTTGACACCGGCATTGGCTGTCAGCGGCTGCGATTTCGCCTTTGCCTGCGTCGGCAATGACGATGACTTGCGCTCGGTCGCAATTGGCGCAAATGGCGCTTTTGCCGCCATGAAACCGGGCGCCATCTTCATCGACCACACAACGGCATCGGCGGAGGTCGCCCGCGAACTCGCTGCGGCGGCAAATGGTCTCGGCTTTCATTTCCTCGACGCGCCGGTTTCGGGCGGGCAGGCTGGCGCGCAAAACGGGGCGCTCACTGTCATGGCGGGCGGCGAGCCCGAACCGTTCGAGAGGGCAAAGCCCGTCATCGCGGCCTTTGCGAAGATGGCCGGGCTGATGGGCCCCGCAGGTTCCGGCCAATTGACAAAAATGGTCAACCAGATCTGCATTGCCGGTCTCGTCCAGGGTCTTGCCGAGGGAATCCACTTTGCCAAGCGCGCAGGCCTCGACGTTGAAAAGGTGGTCGAGGTCATTTCAAAGGGCGCCGCCGGTTCCTGGCAAATGGAAAACCGCTACAAGGCGATGAATGAGGGCAAGTTTGATTTTGGTTTCGCCATTGACTGGATGCGCAAGGATCTGGGAATCTGTCTCGATGAGGCGCGGCGCAACGGCGCGAAAATTCCGGTGACCGCGCTGGTTGACCAGTTCTACGGCGATGTGCAGGC
>JANNRN010000122.1:0-31629 GCA_031401375.1 Phyllobacteriaceae bacterium
TGGCAGATTGGGGTCGAGGGCGATTGACGATATGTCGTGGCCGAGCTTGATCGCGTTCAAGTCCCTGAAATCTGGAACACCTGCAACGTGAAGAATGGACGTGAGGGATTTGGGATCGTTCTCGGCCAAATACGCTTGCGAACCGTCATCACTGAGCAAAAGCGCCGATACCGGGTAGTCAGGCCGGATGTCGTCATAGGCCTGCAATGTCCTGGAACCCGGATCACTGAGCAGCAGGCCGGCGAGTGCGGATGGCGGACCAAGCAGGCATGCAGAACCGACTGCCGTTGTGATGCACAAGAAGCCGCGCCTATCCGTTCGGAACTGCATTCGCACAGCCTTTCTTCACCAAGGGGTAGTCAACTGTCACATATTCCGGCTCAAGCGCAACGTCATCTTTGAGAAAAGGTTCAATGCCAACGGTGAACTTGTCCAAAACAAAGCTCTTGCCCTCGCTGCAAAATTTGCGGCGCAGCACGTCCAGGGCGGCCTTCACAGAGAAGGTTCCTTTTCGGGTATTCTTGTCGTACGCGGTCAGCAGAAAATAGTCCGGATCGCCGTCAAAATCGAAGTCCGTGTTGACGGAGCCGATGTCGACCGGCAGGCCTTCCTTGTTCGACACGCTTGGCGTGATTGACAGCCTGAGCTTCTCGATGACTGGTCCGCTGCTGGCCAGTTTGCGGAAGACGATGTTGAGATCCTGCTGTTTGTTGGCCGCCGACCACATAAAATTGCTCTGAATTTCCTTGAGGCTGGTTTCCGCCTCGCCAATGCGGCCGATCGAGGGATCAATCTTGTCCTTCTCCATCTTGTTGATGCGCTCCTCCAGCGCCGCGTATTTTTCTTCCACGGCGGCGAATTTCACGTGGGCGAGCAGCGAATCGGCGAAGTAAGCCGGTATCATGAAATTCGTCGACTTGTTAATCCTTGAATCCGAGGTTGCGATGCCCACCACATGTCCGTTTTTCGTGAAGACCGGACTCCCGCTTTGGCCCGCGTTCATTTCCAGTGACAGGTTCCATAAATGCGCATCTGGTCCGTTACGGTCTTTCACAGACCCCCTGCTGCTCACCGGTTCGGTCTGCAAGGTCGGGTCTTCAGCTCTTGGAAAACCGGCCGAATATAGTTCGGAATCGGCGTTGAGCACCTTGATCCAGTTCGAGTCTGAAAAGACAACCGGTTTGTAAGTGGCGCTGCCTTCGGCACCCTTTAACAGCAAAAGATCAAAGGCTGCGTCCGACTTGACCAGTTGCAGCTTCCGGCGATTGATTTCCTCGTCCTGGCCAAAACTGGCGCTGATGACCAATGAACCCGGTTTGTAGCCGCTCAGGTCCTTCACCAAGTGATAGTTGGTCAGAACAAAGCCATCTCTGGATACCACAAATCCCGTGCCGCGGGCCATTTCCTCAAGTTTGGGTTCTTGCCCGGGCTGAGTGGGAACGTCCGGAATTGCCTTTACAATGAGATGCACCAAGCTGTCTTTGACGAGCTCTTCGGGCGTTGTCTGCCCAAGCCCATGAGTACTCATGGCAAACCATGCCAGCATCGTTACGGGTGGCAGGGCACGGAGCAAAGAAAAGGCACATCGAACATGTTCACGCATCTCAAGGCTCTCCGTAAATCTGCTTCACAGCCTGGATATCCAGCGCGCTGAGTTCGCCGAGATTATTGTATTTGGCATTGCAGTAATTCATCACCGATTCAGGGTCCCACGGCGTGAGATTGACGGTGTCGCCGTCATCTCCCTGCTTCTCCTCGCCGCATTCAGCCGGCTTGTCGGGCCGGTTCTGCTCATGCGAGAAACCGGCGGCGTGGCCAAACTCATGCACGGCGATCGACTTGATGCACTGGTCCATTTCACTCTGGCAGCCATCGCCCCATTCCCGGAACGCAAAGTTCAGCACCATGCCTGCCGGCCAGCCATCAAGATACTTTCCAAGTGATTTGACATGCGGCCCTGCGTCTTCAACCGTGATGCGAATGCCTGAGGATTGCGTCGGGCATTCTTCCCATCCGGTGAATTTCAGAGCGGAATGCCGTTCCCAGGTTTCCGCAATTGCCGCGCGTACCTTGGTTCGCGCCGCATCGTCTTCGGGCCGTGGATTCTCCCAGCAAACCTGAATATCGGGCTGCCCCCACTTGGCGGCAAGCAAGGGAAAGGCGCGCTGCAAGACATTCTTCAGCGACACGCGGCGCGTATCCCGCAACAGATCATCTTCGCCGCTGGCGTCAGGGACAATGTCGGCAAGTGAGCCATTGGTCATTTGCCGGTCAATCAGCGTTGCGTCATTTTGTGAACCGCCGGCTTGCGCAAAACCGGCATCGGGCAAGGCAAGTGCGGCCAGAACTGCCGCAATCGCCAATCTTGCCTGTCGGGAACCTGCCGGCATTTTCTGCCACCCTGCTGTTCAAAGGCTCTTCAAATACTCGACCAGTGCCATGCGGTCCTGTTCCGAAAGCCGGGACGTTCCGTAATCATGGCCGGAATTGTAGTTTCCAGGAATCGGCTCACCGCTGACTTCGTCCTTCACGCGGAAAGTAAAACTATTGCCATCCGCCCCCGGATCGGAAACGAAACCAATCTTGACCGGATCGAGACGCCGCGAACCCACGCCGAAAATATCCGGGCGGCGCGGTTCGCCCGCTTCCGGTTCGGGAATTCCGCTTGAGGAACGCAGTTTGCCGTTTGACTGCAGTTTCAAATCCGACGTTGACAGGAGGTCATAAAGCGTCGGCACCGATCCGTTGTGCAGATAGGGGGCAGTGGCCCAGATGCCGTTAAGTGACCGCGCCTTGTAGGCGAGTATGTTCTCGGACGGGTCGGAAATACGGGTGTTGAGGCAATTCTTCGCCATCTTCTTCTTGGCCTCGCCAGTCACGCCGGGCAGATAGTCGACCTGCCCCGGCACAGCCGCTGCGCTCAGCCGCGGTGGTGCAGCCGCAACATCGTTGAACATGCCCTCAAACAACTCATTGCGCTTGCCGATAATGGTGCCAACGGTTGTGTTGATGAGCATGTTGCGCGTCAGGTCTTCGGCCTTGATGCGGGTCCCGACAAAGCCGAACACCTTCTGGCCTTCAAAATCACCGGACTTGGAGGTGTGATAATAGGTGTTGCAGGCAAGGAAAATATCCGTCTTCTGTTTCTGGATATCGTCCATCTTCTCGTTCATGTGCGTCGTGGTGTCTTCCGGCGCCAGTTCGCCGTGACAACTTGCGCACATCGAATCGAACAAAACCTCGCCGCGCGCCTTTTTCTGTTCGTCAATCGGGCCGAGCAGATCCATGGGCCATTGCGGTGATTGCAGGCTCGCAAGCTGGCGCTCAAGCCCGATCAGCTCCTTGACCCGGGCCGATGTATTGTAGCCGCGCCAGGCCTTGCTGCCCTTGATTTCGATATGAGCGAAAA
This sequence comes from Phyllobacteriaceae bacterium, assembly GCA_031401375.1. GTDB lineage: Bacteria > Pseudomonadota > Alphaproteobacteria > Rhizobiales > Rhizobiaceae > JANOYJ01. The sequence goes on from JANNRN010000122.1 coordinate 3,410, forward strand.
CGCCGACAACTTCCGACGTGTTGCGGATCAATGCTCCGACATCCGTATCGAGCCCGAAAAACGGAATGCGCGCCTTGTTGGTCGCAATTCCGTTCCATTGAATTTTGGATTGCTGCGACGTGTTCCAGACGAAAGGATAACTTGCCGGCGCGTCGGCCTTCAGATCGGTCAGCTGGCTTTCCGCTCCCGCGACCAGTGAAACCTTGTTGAGAATATGGCCCTGCGCATCCAGCCGTCCGTGACCGTAACGAACCGGCGCGTCATTCTTGTCATGCAGCTTCTGCTGCCAAACGATCTGTTCATCCAGCTCGAGCTTAAGATCGGCCTGGGCGACGATATCGTTGTTGGCGCCCAAAACCGCGATGGCAAAACGGTCGAATTTTGAAGCGTCGCTCCGCGTTGCCTTGATCGCGGCCAGCAATTCCTCTTCCAGCCCCTGAAAGTCCGCAAGCGTCGGCGCGCCTTCAATGCGTACCTTGCGATCGCCAATCTGGATGTCATTGGTGTGACATGCCGAACAATTCATGCCGACCCACTGCCGGCGCATCGTGCCGTTCTCGCACATGGCCGGAAAGGTGTCGCACATAAGGTCCGCGCCGCCGGTGCGGTCTTCGTCAACGACAAAGCCGACCGGCAGACCGTAGGGGTTCACCGCCGACGCAGCTTCCGGCAGGTAGCCGAGCCGCGACATGTTGGCGTCCGCGTTGAATTTGTCGGTGCCGTTCGCCGTCTCAAGCGCCAGCATCCAACTGAGCGGCAACAACCTGGAGCCCTGCGACGTGCGGTACCACCAGTTTCGCTGTTGATCTGACCAACCTTGGTCAAGACAAGTCAATCCGTTGAGACAGCTGATCGTATCTGCGGCCTGCGCGACAGGAGATATCTGAAAAAAGCCTGCAAAACCCAATACGGTCACAACAGCAAGAAGCCGTTCTTTGATTTTTCGATGCATGCTAACCTCCAGTGGCGACCCGCCAGCGGGCACCCGCAGCCTTACCCAAGGTTAGCTCATTTTAGGACGGATGCCAGAGATTTCATCACCCGTTTGGGTGAGTATCCTCGATAATGAAAGAGGAACTGATGTTTGTGGCCAGGCGTATTGCCTGAGTGCGGTTGGATGTGCCTGTTTTTATCAGGACAGATTTTACCTGACTGTTGATCGTCTCGACGGACTTTCCGCGGCGCTCGCAAATCTGCGCATTGGTAAGCCCATCAGCCATCAGCTCAAGCACGGCGGTTTCCGCTTGGGTCAACTGGAACATTTCCGATAAAACATCGCCGCTGATCTTGTAGGAATTGCCGGTGTCCATGCTGTAAATGATGTGCCCCTGCATGCGCTTTTCACCAAACTCCTCGGCGCTGGTCAGCGGCACCACTTCAACGCAAAGCGTATGGGGTTCACCTCCGACAGTTGAAATGATCGCTTCCTTGCGCGGCCTTGCGCCAAATCGTCCGTGATTGGAAGCGTCCTTGCGCAGACGCGTCAGGGCGTGTTGTGCGACATCGGTGCGCATGACCAGTTTGCCGGTTGGGTCCTTGCGAAAAACCGTGTGCCAGTCCATCTGCCGCTGGAACTCATGATTGACGAGCACCACGTTGCCATTGGCGTCAAGCACGCAAATCCCGACAATCAGCCGGTCGAGAACGTCGGCGACGGATCGGTACTTGGCTGCCAATTGTGTGGTTGGCCGGCTGACATTCAGCGCCTTGGCAATGTGCGGCATGAGTAGCTCGGCGTTTCTGGCATGATCGGCGTTCACCGGCCCGCGCCGTGACGAAAACTGCAGGGCAAAGCGGTCTTGGTTGATCTGATCCTTGTTCAACAAGGCGCCGGCCCGGTATCGCAAGCCGTTTCGCATCATTTCCTGGACATTGGGCCTTGCAAGAAGCTCCTCTTCGCTGTCGGCAAGCACGTCATCGCCAATCAACTGAATGTGATCGGTGCGGCGCGAGAGCCTGGCAAATATCTCCTGGTCAATCAGCTCCTGTTTGTTGTGCACCCGCAGATAAGTGGTCACCAATTGCGGATCATACGAGCTCGAATAGAACGGCGCATAGATCCGCTGGTCCTCGCCCACGCCTTGCAGCTCGAAGACAAACGCGCCGCGTGCGCCGATGAAGCGCGAAATGCGTTCAAGCACTTCCGGCCAGCGGGTCGGATCAACCGCCGTGTCATAGATATCAAGCACGAGTGCGCTGAATTCCGTCAGTTCAGACACGATGGGACCACTTCCTTGTCTTTGACATCACTGTACCCGGGATTCCCCGGAAATGAAGCAACTTCGCCAAACCCGTAAATGCAACCATTGGTCGGCTCATTGCGCCTAGTCAATTCATTGGAAAAATGAAGGAATGAGGCCCTCATGGCAAGCCGGGTTGGCGGGCAGTCGAGCGCCGGATGCCGGGCGATGTCAGGTTGGTCCCGCGCTCTTGGGCTCGGGTATGAACAAGCCCGTAGGCTACAAGCGTCATCGCTATCCGCCGCACATCACTGCCCACGCCGTCTGGCTGTGTACGTTCGCTTCCCGCTCTGCTTGCGTCTGGTCGAAGAGCTTTCGGCCGAGCGCGGCATCACCGTTTCGTACGAAACCGTCCGCTGCCGGGCCAAGAAATCCGGCCCGCACTAGAGCATTTCCGCTTTTGACGGAATCGTCAAAAGCAAAGGACAATGCGGCAAATCAAGGACTTAGAGCAAAGTGGCGGTTCCGTGAAACGCCACTTTGCTCTATACGCGCCGTCTGCACCGCAAGCAGCCCGGCCAGACCGATATCTGGCATCTGGATGAAGCGGTGATCAGCATCGCTAGAGCGTTTCCGCTTTTGATGATTCCATCAAAAGCGGAAATGCTCTAGACAGGCAGATCGGTTGCGCGTTTGCCGGTGTAGACCTCGATCGGCTGACTTAATCCGCGAACCGCAATCGTCTGAAGGTCGAGCTTTCCGTCTGGCTCAAGGCCGGATGCCTTCATGGTGTCCCTGGACACCACCACCTGCACGCCAAGTTCTTTTGTCATGCCCTCAAGACGGCTCGCCATGTTGACGGTCTCGCCGAGCGCCGTAATGCGTTCGGCGGCTTCAATCCGATGTGCTGCGCCAATGCGGCCAAGAATGGCCGGCCCCGTATGGATGCCGATGCCAACACTCAACGGTACCGGCAACTCCTCTCTCAGACCCTGATTGAGCGCATCAAGCACACCGCTCATGGCCCGCGCAGCCGCGAGCGCGCGCTTTGCGCCGTCTTCGACAGTCGCCTCCATACCGAAGATCGCCATGATCCCGTCACCCATGAATTTGTCGACATACCCTCCGGTGTCCTCGATGGCCTCGGCCATCCGCCCGAGGAACTGATTGAGCAGAAAGACAACGTCGAAGGACATCCGGCCTTCGGACATCTTTGTGAAACCGCGCAGGTCACAAAACAGGATCGTCACATCCTGTTCCACTCCCCACAGATACTTGTCCGCCAAAGCGCCTTGCATTGCATCAACATTGGCCGGCAGCAGCATGGTGATGGAAATATCCGCCGTCGGACGCAGTTGGCATGCAAGTCTCACATTGGAGGGCGCCCCGACCCTTTTCAGCACCTTCAGTTCAGTTTCGGACGCGTCAGGCTGTTGTTCGAGACCCTCAATAACCCGCACACGGCAGGTTGAGCAGCGTGCGCGGCCACCGCACACTGACGCATGCGGAATGCGGTTGATCCGGCTGACGTCAAGCAGGGAAAGGCCCTGGGGCACCAAAAAAGTCGGCCCATTGGCGTAGCTGACGGCAATTTTTTGACTGTAGCGGTCCGCAAACAAAAGCAGCAGCCAAATGCCGATCGCCGCGGCCAGGAGGGCAGAATAGGTCATGGCGGAATAGGTGAATGCCTGACTGATCGTCGCATACTGGTCGGCGGTAAATGGGCTTTCGAATGTGGACTGCAGCTTGGCGGCCCTGCTCGCGGTCGCAAATCCGGCGTAACTGAGCGACGGAATCAACACAGCCAATCCGTACCAGAGCCAAAGCGAACGGCGGTACCAGGGTTTCAGCATCAGCCAATGATGAATGCCAATGCACCCGTGCACCCACACAAGCGCCACGAGAATTGCCTGGTTTAATGCTTCCTGAGGCCACATCGCCCAAACGGCGTAGGCGTAACTGTCCTCTACGCCGAACATCTCGTGCGCGCCGCGCGTCCCCAGGACATGGCGAACCAGCAAGATCGGGATCAGAAGACCGGATGCCAGCTGGATCGCGTTGCGCCACCCAAGACGCCATGTTCTGGCATTGAGAAAACGGGAAAAACCCAGCACAAAATGCACACTTGCCGCGGCAACCAGCAGAGCTGTTCCAGGTGTGCTCCGGGTGATGAATTGACGAAATTCCTGGCCCGCTTCCATAAGGTCGAGCGATACCAGCCCAAGCGCGTGATTGATAAGATGCGTCACCACAAACGTGAACATCACCAGCCCCGAGCCGATGCGAAAATGCGGCACATAGGACCGTGTCAAATCGAAGCGCTTTGCCGGCGATGGAGCCAGTGCATTCATCGTTGGATCACTCTTGCGCCATTCAAGCCGAAAAGAGGCATTATGCTTTGCAAGGCAGCTCTTCCTCTCGAAGGATGCGCGTGATCATTTCAGTCACCGTTGCTCACACGCAATCACGCCAATCGTCAGGACCAAAGAACAACAATTGCAGCCATCGCCAGATAGGTGAGTTGATGCAGGGTTTGATCGCCGATGAGCGCCCACCAGTACTGGGCGTCCCTGGGTGTCCATCTCATCATCTTGAGGCAGTTTTCCTTGGAGAAATCAATGTGATAGTGCACCACCATTTCGGCGAGCGCCAATCCAAGCGTAAGCCCGGGGGAAACGCCCGCAATCAAGAGCGCCGCCACGCTTCCCGCACCATGGATTGCGGCGTGGAGCAGGCCCAGCCTGTTGCCGTAGATCGCTTTTCCGATGACCATCGGCAGCGTTTGCAGCGGCCCGTCACAGACAAAGTGCTTGATCGCCAGCAGCACGAGCAGAAAAAGGACACCAAGCGGCGTCAAAGATTCCATTGCCGGTTCAATTCCTGCCGCAGATTGGGTGCGCCAAACGCAATCCAGTTTGCGCGACGTTGGCCCTGGTCATTTTGCCGAACTCCTTCACTGCCATACATCGCAGCGATTTGCACTGACAAGGTGAACCGGCTGCAACAATCTGGCAAGAGCAAACAGGGTTCGTGCCGGCATGTCGCGGATCAGCGCATTGCGCTGACGCTAAACGCCTCAGTCAACAGGCCGGATCGCTCAGGATGCCGGGCCGGGACTGGCGGCGAGCGCCGCCTTGGCAGCCTTGTCCGCGATGAATGATTGCGCCGCGGCCGTTCCCTCGCCGGATTCCCCCGTTCCCTGCACATGCACTGTGGGGAACGGAATTTCGATACCGTTATCTTTGAACAGCTGCTTGAGCCTGACATAGGCCTTGCGGCGGATCGGGAATTGTTCGCCGGGCTTGGTCATCATCTTCATCCGGATCTCGATGCCGTAATCCCCGAAGTTCTGAACGCCCTGCATTTTCAGGGGCTCGATGACGTGCGGGGCGAATTCCGGGTCTGCCGCCAGTTCTATGCCGAGTTTCTTGATTAGTTTGCGGGCAGCCTCAAGGTCCGTGTCGTAGCCGACCGTAATGCTGAACTTGTCGATGACCCAGTCGCGGCTCATGTTCTGAACGGCGCCCAGTTCACCGAACGGCACGGTGGAGAGATAGCCCCGGTGATGCCGCAGTTTCACCGAACGAAGGCTGAAGCTCTCGACGGTTCCCCTGTAATTGCCGCTCTCGACATATTCGCCGACGCGGAAAGCATCATCGAGCAAATAGAACATGCCGGAAATCACGTCCTTGACGATCGTCTGGGCGCCGAAGCCGATCGCCACGCCAAACACGCCGGCGCCGGCGATCAACGGCGCAATTTCAATGCCGATGGAAGACAATGTCATCAAGATCGCCATCACCAGGATAAGCGCAAAAAGGATGTTCTGGAATATGGGCAGCAATGTTCGCATCCGCGCCTGCTGGGGGGTGACGGCGGTGGAGTGGCCCTCTTCAGCCGGTCCAGGCGTGCTGTCGCCAAGCTTGCGTGAAATGATGGCCTTGGTGACGCTCCATCCGAAATCGGCGGCAAGAATAATCACCGCCGCATTCAGCCCGCCGCGCAAGAAGCGCTCTGCAACGCTGTCGCCTTGGGTCATTCCAATGACGTCGAGACCCCAGACGCGGGCCAGGAAATAGGCGGCCGCAATGATGAGGCAGACCCTGAGGCCGCGATCAATGACGGCAATGGCCACATGCGGGAAGGGTTCGGAATCATCCTCGGGGGCGCGAAGCACGTGATGAACGGCAGCCTTGGCGGCCAAAATGGTCGCCGGCAGGGCCACAAGTGCCAGAAGCAGCCAGAAAGCGGTATAACTTCCGCTCACGCGCAGCAGCCACAATGCCACGAAGAAAGCGGTGAGCATCCAAGTCATTGCTTTCGGGCTGACGCGGTAGACGGTGTCGGGTGAATTGGCCGGCCGCAGCCAGACCGCAGCGAGCACCAGAAGCAATTGGATAAACCCTGCAACAACGCCTATTGCCAGGCGTCCCGGCTGGTCGAAGCCGAATGTGTCCATCAGGCTGAGCGTCGCGCCGACAAACGTAAACCAGCCGACGTTAAGGCCTACGAAGCGGTACCAATGCGCCGAACGGGCATCGCTCATCTCGACCACCCGGTACTTTTCAGCATGCGGGAGGGCGAGGAATGGCGGCATGAACAAGACGCGGCACATTATCATTGCGATCCGGGTGATGATAGCGACCGAAAGATAGGCCAGCACGATCTCGCGCAGCAGCAGCGGCCAGTCAAACATTAGGAAGACGCCCGCGCTGCCAATGGTGAATGCGGCGATCAGCATCGAGGCGTAGAGCAACCGTGCACCAAGCCCCTTGAGCCTTCCCGCCGGGTTTGTCGTCGGAATTGACTTCATCCAGTCGCGGTAACCGCCGAGCCTCGAGCGAAGCAGCTTATCAAGCCCGAAACCTGCGGCAATGAGGCCAACGATCAAGGCAAGAATGCCGAGCAGGCCCTGTTCCTCGAATTCAAGAAGAAGGATGGTGCGCGCCCTGTCGAACTGGGCTGGCAACTCGGGAAACGCCTGGATCAGCTCTTTTCCATGCGACTTGATCATTGCAAGCCCGGTTGACAAAAACGACGTCGCTTGCATGCCGCCAGGCGGAACTGCGGCAGCTGGCTGTTGCAATTTCGATTGCTGGTCAAGCCAGGCCTTGACCGCTGGGTCCGACAGGATCTCGATCAATTGCTCCACTTTCGCGGGCGGAGGCGTTTGTGCTGACGCCAGACCCGCTAACGCGAAGAAAATGATGGCAAGCAACGCCAAAGTTGAGCGGAAACCTGCGAAAAATCGAATCATTGCAACCCCTGATACATGTTTTTGCCGTATCAAGCCTCAGTGAGCTGTGGAAGTCAACGAGTCTGAAACATTGCGCCTGTTTGACGAATCAGAGCGGTGAAGTCTTTTCGAGGAATGCGTCCACTCGCCGCTGCATTTCCGGCTATTCTACCTGTACAACACCCAAGGTTGCATCTGATTTCAAAGGAGCCACGCTCTTCTTGCGTGAGAGCTGGCTTTGGGAAGAACTGCGTCTGCATGTTCTTTTGTGACAGTTCGGCGCGCGAGGGAACTTTCAACAAAGGGCTGGACATCCTTGAGAAAAGTATTGTTGATGCCGTGCGGGGCCGTTCAGAGCCATGAAGGTCATTGGGTTGGGGATGAGTGTCGGATATGTTGGCGGGCGCTGAATTATTGAGAATTGAAGACCTCGCGATCGGTATTTCACTCCAGGTCGGCCGGCTCGAGGCCGTCAAGCGCGCGAGTTTAAGGGTGTTGCCCGGAAAAGTAACCGCTCTGGTTGGCGAATCCGGATCAGGTAAATCGATAATCGCGCAGGCAATCATGGGAATTTTGCCGCAAGTGGCGAAGGTCACCACCGGGCGAATTCTGTTTTGCGATCCGGCGACGCCGCAATCCACCATCGATCTGGCGAGCCTGCCCCAAGACGGGCCGCAGTATCGCGCATTGCGGGGAGCCCGCATTGCGATGATCTTCCAGGAGCCCACGACTGCGCTTTCGCCTTTGCATACAATCGGCGACCAGATCGGCGAGACACTCACTGTACACACAGCGCTGTCCAAGAAGGACGTCAAGGCAAAGACGGAGGAAATGCTCGAACTCGTCGGGTTTCCCAATCCCAAACGCGCCTACGACATGTACCCGTTCGAGCTGTCGGGCGGTCTGAAGCAAAGGGCCGTCATCGCGATGGCGCTGATTTGCCGCCCGGCTTTGTTGATCGCGGACGAGCCGACCACCGCTTTGGATGTCACCATTCAGGCGCAGATACTCCTGCTGTTGCGGGAGCTGCAGACCAAGCTCAATATGGCGATGCTGTTGATCACGCACGATCTCGGCGTTGTCGCCAACGCGGCCGATGAAGTGGCTGTCATCTACCATGGCGAAATCATGGAGTCGGGCACAATCAGCGATATTCTCCGTCGGCCCGGGCACCCATATCTCAAGGGCCTGATGGCCGCGATCCCGCATTTTGACATGAAGCCCGGCGAGCGTCTCAAGGCGTTGCGCGAAGTACCGGTCAATTCCGGCATCGCCATAGGCAAGGCAAAACCCGTTGCAAGGGATCGCTCTCCAGTCCTCTTGAGTGTCAGGGATGTCGCCAAGACCTACACGATCCACGGAGCCGGAATGTTCGGTTCCGGTGAAAGGCGGCTCATTCGCGCGCTTGGCGGCGTGAGCCTTGATGTCCGGCGTGGGGAGTGTCTTGGTCTTGTGGGCGAAAGCGGCTGCGGCAAGACCACTCTCGGCAAGGTGATCATGCGCGCGATTTCGCCTGATTCCGGCGCGGTCATTTTCGACGGTGACCATGGCCCCGTCAACGTGCTGGAGGCGAAGGGCCCGGCGCTTCGCGAGCTGCGCACAAAGATCCAGATGGTGTTCCAGGACCCGTTTTCCTCGTTGTCGCCGCGCATGACGGTTCAAAACATTCTGAGCGAGCCGCTGGAAATCCACGAGCGCGGCGACGAGACGTCACGGGTTGAAATGGTCAAGCAATTGATGCTCGCTGTCGGGCTCGACCACCGCTATCTCAGCCGCTATCCGCATAGTTTTTCCGGTGGTCAGCGTCAGCGGATCGGCATCGCGCGCGCGCTTGCGCTGGGTCCCGACCTTCTCATCTGCGATGAGCCGGTTTCCGCACTCGACGTCTCCGTTCAGGCGCAAATTCTCAATCTCTTGAAGGATCTGCAGGCCAAACTTGGTCTCACTTATCTCTTTATCTCGCACAATCTGGCAGTGGTCGACTACATGGCGGATCGCATTGCGGTCATGTGCCGCGGCAGCGTTGTCGAGATTGCCCCGCGCGAGGTTCTGTTCAAAAATCCTGCCCATCCCTATACGAGGGCTTTGCTGGCCGCGATTCCGTTTCCAGATCTTGATCGGCCGCTGGATTACCGGACCCTGAAGCTGGGCGGAGCCTCTGATGCCGGCTCCTGGCCCGCACCATTTCGCGATGACAGCGAGGCCGGCGTTTTGGGGCCGGTTGAACTCGGCGCGGATCACTTTGTCCTTGCGCAACCGGGCGTCGCCGTCAAGGAACTGCGTTCATGGTAACCCGCCGCGCCGCACTCGGCCTTTTTGCCTCGGCCTTTTTGCCGTTGCCGGTTCGTGCGGACGATCTTGAACCCGAATTCCTGAAACTGCGTCTTCAGGACGGCCAATTGCCGGCCCTTGCCGATCGGTTGCCCAAGATGCCGCGCGTCGTGCGTTTGGCGGAAATGGGTCGCCAGCCCGGCCGTCATGGCGGCGACATCCGCATGTTGATCGGAGGTCAAAAGGACATCCGGCTCATGACGATCTATGGCTATGCCCGCCTTGTCGGTTTTGACGAGAAGCTTAACCTGCGCGCCGACATACTGGAGAGCTTTGAATCGGTCGAAGACCGCATTTTCACATTCAAAATCCGGGAAGGCCACAAATGGTCGGACGGTTCGCCGCTGACGTCAGAGGATTTCCGCTATTGCTGGCAGGATGTGCATCTTGACGAAGACTTGTCGCCGGGCGGGTTGGCGCCGTCACTGCTCTCGGGGGGCAAGCCGCCTGTCTTCGAAGTTGTCGATGAATTGACGGTGCGGTACTCATGGGAAATTCCCAATCCGGATTTCCTGCCAAAGCTCGCCGCCGCGCAGGCGTTGAACATGGTGATGCCCTCACTCTACCTCAGGCAGTTTCACAAGAAATATCAGGACAAGGAAAAACTCGCCGAACTGGTCAAGAAATATTCCGTCAAGAAGTGGTCGGGTTTGCACATTCGCATGGCCCGCCAATACCGGCCGGAGAATCCGGATCTGCCAACGCTTGACCCGTGGCGCAACACCACGCAACCGCCCGCCGAGCAATTCGTGTTCGAGCGCAATCCGTTTTTTCACCGGGTCGACGAGAATGGACGCCAGCTGCCCTACATCGACCGCTTCATCCTGAACAGCAGTTCGTCCTCGCTGATTCCCGCGAAGGCTGGAGCGGGCGAAAGCGATCTGCAAGGCTCGGCGCTGGACTTCTCGGACTATACGTTTTTGAAAGACGCTGAGAAGCGCCATCCGATCAAGGTCAGCCTGTGGAAACGCACGCAAGGGTCGCGTCTGGCGCTCCTGCCCAACCTCAACTTTGCCGACCCGGTTTGGAAAAAACTCCTTCAGGATGTGAGGGTGCGCCGGGCGCTTTCGCTCGCCATTGACAGGCGCGAGATCAATGAGGCGGTTTTCTTCGGCCTTGGCAAGGAAAGCGCCGACACCATGCTGCCGGACAGTCCGCTGTACAAGCCCGAGTTTGCCAATGCCTGGATTTCGCACGATCCTGATGAGGCCAATTCATTGCTTGACGCGGCGGGCCTGTCAGCGCGCGGTGACGACGGATTGAGGCTCCTGCCGGATGGCCGTCCGGCGCAAATCATCGTCGAAACCGCCGGCGAGAGTACGCTCGAGACAGATGTGCTTGAACTCGTCAGCGACTACTGGGCAAAAATCGGACTGGGATTGTTCATCCGCACATCCCAGCGCGACGTGTTTCGCAGCCGCGCAATCGGCGGGGAAATCATGATGGCGATCTGGTCCGGCATCGACAACGGCATCGCCACAGCGGACATGAATCCAGGTCAACTCGCGCCGACTGCCGACGACCAGTTGCAATGGCCGGTTTGGGGCATGCACTACCAGTCGGACAGTTCGATGGGTGCGGCGCCGGACATGAAAGAAGCGGCCGAACTGCTGCAGCTTTACAAGAGTTGGCGTATTTCGCGAACCATGGAGGAACGCGAGGGGATCTGGGACAAGATGCTCTCGATCTACACCGACCAGGTTTTTTCAATCGGAATCGTCAACGCCACCTTGCAGCCCATTGTCAGATCAGCCAAGCTCGTCAATGTTCCCGAAACCGCGCTCTATAGTTTTGATCCGACCTCATATTTCGGCATTTACATGCCGGACACATTCTGGTTCGGCGGAGATACCTGATCGTGCTGAGATACATCCTTTGGCGCATTGCTGTCATGATCCCGACGCTGCTGGTGATTTCAGCTTTGGTGTTTGCAATCATAGAATTGCCGCCGGGTGACTATTTTGAGAGCTACATCGCGGAACTGAAGGCGCAGGGCGAAGGCGTCAATCTGGAGCAGATCGAGGCCCTGCGTGTCCAGTATGGTTTCGACCAGCCCCTGTTGTACCGGTATTTCTATTGGGTGACCGGCATGTTGCAGGGCGATTTCGGTTATTCGTTCGAGTACCAGCTGCCGGTCAGCGAAATCGTCGGAGACCGGCTGTGGCTGACCGTTCTCGTATCGTTTGTCACCATCGTTTTCACTTGGCTGATTGCCTTTCCGATCGGAATTTACTCGGCAACGCATCAGTATAGTTTCAGCGACTACGGTTTGACATTCCTGGGGCTTATCGGCCTTGCCATTCCCAATTTCATGCTCGCGCTGATTCTCATGTATTTCGCCAATATCTGGTTTGGCACATCGGTCGGCCATCTGATGGATCAAAAATACCTCGCCGAGCCGATGAGTTGGGAAAAGGCAAAGTCGATCCTCGAGCACTTGTGGATCCCGGTCATTATCGTGGGAACCGCCGGAACGGCCGGCATGATCAGGCGACTGCGCGCCAATCTGCTTGATGAACTGCGAAGACCCTATGTGACGACAGCGCGCACCAAGGGCATGCATCCGGTGAAACTGCTGGTGAAGTATCCGCTGCGCATGGCGCTCAACTTCTTCATATCGGACATCGGATCAATTCTTCCGGCGATCATTTCCGGCGCCGAAATCACCGCCATCGTGCTCTCTCTTGAAACAACCGGCCCGATGCTGATCAAGGCGCTGCAGAGCCAGGACATGTACCTTGCCGGCTCCTTCCTCATGTTCCTTGCGGTCTTGACAGTCATCGGCGTGCTCATTTCCGACCTCGCCTTGGTTCTCCTTGATCCGCGGATCAGAATTCAGGGCGGCAGCACAAAATGAAGACACTGCTGCCCGCTCCCGGCGCTCCGCTGCCGCATTATGTTTCAAGCGCTCCGTTCGATCCGATGTCGGTCGAAGCCATGTCGCAGGACCAGTCAAAAATCTATCTGGCGTCGCAATGGCGCCTGATGTTCTGGAAGTTCAAGCGGCACCGGCTGGCGCTCTATTCGGGCATATTTCTCGCCGCGCTCTACACCATGATTCTGTTCTGCGAGTTTCTGGCGCCCTATGATCTGCATGCGAGAAATGTCGATTTCATTCACGCCCCTCCCCAGCGCGTTCACCTGTTTCATGAGGGAAAATTTGTCGGGCCCTTCGTTTATGGCAGGGACCAGACCCTGGACATGGACGCCCTGAAGCGGGTTTACACCGTCAACCCGGACAAGGTTCAGCCGGTGCGCTTTCTTTGCCGGGACAACCCTTACAAGTTCTGGGGACTTTGGCGCAGCGATCTGCACCTCTTTTGTCCGGCAAAGGACGGACAACTGTTCCTGCTTGGCACGGACCGGCTGGGGCGCGACATGCTATCGCGCATCATCTACGGCTCCCGTGTTTCACTGACCATTGGCCTTCTGGGAATATCCGTGAGCTTCATTCTCGGGATTCTGATCGGAGGAATGGCAGGTTATCATGGCGGCTGGTTCGATCTTGTCGTCCAGCGCGTGATCGAGGTCCTGCAATCACTGCCGAGCATTCCGCTATGGATGGCGCTCGCCGCCATCATGCCCGTCACCTGGAGCCCGATCGTCATCTACTTTGGCATCACCATCATATTGGGAATGCTGGATTGGACCGGACTGGCAAGGGCGGTTCGATCAAAACTCCTCTCACTTCGCGAGGAGGAGTATGTTCTGGCCGCGCAACTCATGGGAGCAAAGAGCGGCCGGATCATCCAGCGCCACCTCATTCCCGGTTTCATGTCGCATTTGATCGCGACCGCGACCATCTCGATACCGGGCATGATTCTTGGCGAAACAGCATTGAGTTTTCTCGGGCTGGGCTTAAGACAGCCGATAACCAGTTGGGGCATATTGCTGACAGAAGCGAAGAATGTCAGCGTCGTGGCGCTTTATCCTTGGCTGTTGTTTCCGATGATTCCTGTCATACTGGTGATCTTGGCCTTCAGTTTCCTTGGCGACGGGCTGCGCGATGCGGCTGATCCCTACCACTGACGAAGTTGCAGCAACTATTCATGGACACCGGGCACAAACACACGGGAATGCCCGCCAAATGTAAGGAATGCTTCTCATGATGCGTCGTTTTGAACACGCCCGCATACTGATGTACAGCCACGACACTTTCGGCCTTGGGCATCTCAGACGCTGCCGCACCATTGCCCACGCACTGGTCGAGGATTATCGGGGGCTCAGCATCCTGATCATGTCCGGATCTACGATCGCCGGTGCGTTCGACTACCGGGCCCGCGTCGACTTCGTGAAAATTCCGAGCGTGATCAAACTGAGGAACGGCGAATACACCTCGCTCGACAAGCATATCGACCTTCAGGAAACGCTGGTCATGCGCGAGTCGATCATCCGGCACACTGCCGAGACATTTCAGCCCGACATTTTCATCGTCGACAAGGAGCCGTTGGGTCTGCAGGGAGAAGTCGAAAAGACGCTGACCTATCTGAAAACCAAGGGAACCGTTCTGGTCCTTGGCCTGCGCGAAGTGATGGACGCGCCGCATCTCCTCGAAGAGGAATGGAAACAGCGCGACGTCATGCGCAAGATCGGGCAATTGTACGATTCGGTCTGGGTCTATGGCCCGCCCGATTTCTATGATCCCCTCACTGGCCTCGAAGTACCCGAAACGGTGAGCTCCAAGGTGGATTTCGTCGGCTTTCTGCAGCGCCAGCTTTCGCATGAGGAAATGCCCGACCATCGCCCGGAAGGCGACTATATTCTGGTGACGCCAGGCGGGGGCGGCGATGGCGCCGATCTGATCCACAACGTCCTTCACGCCTATCAGCAGGATCCTGAGTTGAAACACCGCGCGCTGATTGTGCTCGGCCCCTACATGCCGGCGCGCCAACGCGTGAAACTGATCAAGAAGGCCAAGAAGATCGACCGCGTCAGTGTCATCGAATTCGACAACAGGATGGAGGATCTGGTTTCAGGCGCCAAAGCCGTTGTCGCCATGGGCGGCTACAACACCTATTGCGAGATCCTGTCATTTGACAAGCCCGCGCTCATTGTACCCCGGGTGCGGCCGCGCGAGGAACAGTTGATCAGGACACGCCGCGCGGTGGAGCTCGGCCTTGTCGACATGCTGTTGCCGGAAGAGGCGGCTGACGCACCACGGCTGGCCGCGGCGTTGAAGGCGCTGCCAGACCGTCCGCGGCCTTCCCAGACCAGTCCAGGACTGCGGCTCGAGGGTCTGGTCAACATATCCCTGAAGATAGGCGACTGGCTCGATCACCGCTCGCGGCAGCATTTCGCCGTGGTTGAAAGATAGGGCCGGAGCCCTTGACCATGCCGGGCAAGATGATCGTGGTTGTGAAAGGCTATCCGCGCCTTTCAGAGACGTTCATTGCGCAGGAGATTCTCGGCCTCGAACGGGCTGGTCTCACCATTCAAATCGTGGCGCTCAGAAAGCCCGCCAGCTCCAGCCGTCATCCGGTCCATGATGAGATCAGGGCGCCGGTCCTTTACCTTCCCGAATACCTCCACGACGAATGGGGCCGCGTCTTTCGCGGGCTCTATGGTTCGCTGGCCTTTCCGGGCTTCTACCGGGCCTTCTTGGCGTTCTGTTCCGACTTCCTCCGCGACCCGACAAGAAACCGGGTGCGCCGTTTCGGTCAGGCGCTGGTCCTTGCCTGCGAAGGCGCCAAGGATGCGCAATGGCTGCATGCCCATTTCATCCATACGCCAGCGTCAGTGACCGCCTATGCCAGCATGATGACTGCGATTCCATGGACATGTTCGGCGCATGCCAAGGACATCTGGACATCAAAGGACCGCGAACTTACGCGCAAACTCGCTCTGGCGCGATGGGTCGTCACCTGCACAAAGACGGGGTTTGAACGCCTGCAGCGGCTGTCCCGTGACAAACAGCGCGTGCATTTGAGTTACCACGGCCTTGATCTCGACCGCTTTGGAACTTTTGCCGGCGTGCGGCGTGCGCTCGATGGCAGCGACCCGCATGATCCCGTCATCATTGTCAGTGTCGGCAGGGCCGTCGAAAAGAAGGGTTATGACATTCTGTTGAAGGCGCTCGCTCTTCTGCGCCCGAAATACGCCTTTCGTTTTGTGCACATCGGCGATGGCGATCGGCTCGCCGAACTTAAGGCGCTGTGTTCCTCGCTTGGGCTTGAGCGTAACGTCGAGTGGAAAGGCGCCCTGCCGCAGGCGGATGTTCTCGCCCTTTATCGGCAGGCGCACATCTTTGCGCTGGCCTGCCGCATTGCCCGTGACGGTGACCGCGACGGCTTGCCGAATGTGATCGTTGAAGCGTGCAGCCAGGGGCTGGTCTGCGTATCGACCAATGTGTCGGGTGTGCCGGAATTGCTGACCAATGACATTGACG
Source organism: Phyllobacteriaceae bacterium (assembly GCA_031401375.1). GTDB lineage: Bacteria > Pseudomonadota > Alphaproteobacteria > Rhizobiales > Rhizobiaceae > JANOYJ01. Next base: position 19,542 of record JANNRN010000122.1, read on the forward strand.
GTTTGCTGGTCGAGCCGGATGATGCTCAAGCCATGGCAAACGCGCTTGAACGCCTCATCACAAATCCGGCCCTGCGCCAACGGCTTGGTGAAGCGGCTGAGAAGCGGGTGCGCCAGCACTTTGACTATCGCTCAAGCATCGGGCAGCTTCTGGAATTATTCGAAACCGAATGGCAGAAAACGCCATGATCAAACCGCGTGTCTTCATCTACGTCCAGCATCTTCTCGGCATCGGCCATCTTGTGCGCGCCAACCGCATTGCCGCCGCACTGGCGGCGAACGGGTTCGAAGTGGCGGTGGCAAGCGGCGGTGTCCCGGTGGCGGGTTTTCCGGCACAGGGCATCCGGGCCATTGAATTGCCTCCTGTCAGGGCAGGCGCCGACGGATTTTCCGCCCTCGAGGATGCGGGCGGCCACCCGGTGGATGATGCATTCAAGGACAACCGCCGCGACATGCTCATCGCCGCCATGCGCGATTTCAAACCGGATGCGGTCATTGTCGAAGCATTTCCATTCGGGCGCCGGCCGATGCGTTTCGAATTGCTGCCATTTCTTGATGCGGCGCTTTCAATGGAAAAACGGCCGCTGATCGCATGCTCCGTCCGCGACATCCTGCAAAAGAGCGGCAAGCCCGGCCGGGCGGAGGAAACCGCGGCCACGGTGGAGAAGTACTTCGATGTGGTTCTCGTGCACGGCGATCCCCGCTTTGCCACGTTTGGAGAGACGTTTCCGCTTGCTGATGCCCTGTCGCACAAGATCATCTACACGGGTCTGGTCGCCGGTCCGCAACCCGAGCCGCCCCCGGAACGCTTTGATGTCGTCGTTTCCGCCGGAGGCGGGGCCGTGGGGCACGAATTGGTGATGGCGGCGGCACAGATGGCAACGCACTTGGGTAAAAGCCGCCGCTGCTGCCTTATCACCGGTCCAAATCTTCCCGACGGCGCATTGGCCTTGCTTGAGAACATGGCGAGCCCCGGCCTTGAGATTTTCACCTTTCGCAAGGACTTTCCAAGCCTGCTGTGCGGCGCGCAACTCTCTGTCTCGCAAGCCGGCTACAATACCCTGTGCGATGTTTTGCGCGCGGGCTGCCGCTCCCTCCTCATTCCCTATGCGAGAGACGGTGAGACCGAGCAGACCACGAGGGCGTTGCGCCTTGAAGGCCTCGGCATTTCCCATGTCCTGACAGAGGAAGCATTGACCGCTGAAAGCCTCACCGAAGCAGCGCTCGCGGCATTGGCGAAACCTTCGCCCTTGCCGCACAATCTTGATCTTGAAGGCGCGCAAAACACAGCGTCACTGTTGCGCGCGCGCATCTGAACAAAGACAGGTGTTAAACTCTCCCGATGAGCATGAACCGCGTATATTTTTTCATCGGCAACTCGCCGTAAAAAGCCAGTTCGCTGAGCCCAGCGGCATCAGCAAATTCAGCCAGCGAGCGCATGCAGTTGACGTGCGTCGGCTCGCTGAAATAGTCGTTTGATTGCAGGAGCACGGGAGTGGCGGGCGGCAGCAGCGCCAGCCAGCCCTTCAGGTCGGCGATGTGCTCACAACTTGTATTGATGACGAGATCCGCCCGCGCCGCCGCGTAGTCGAGTGCGTACATGTCTTGTGTCAGGGCGCGAAACTTGTCGCCGGAATTTCCAATGAGCGTTTGGGCAACGTCCGCAACCGCTGGATCAATATCGATACTTTCGATGGCTTCAATTTCGAAACGCGGATCATCCAGCAACATGGCCGAGAGCACCCCATACCATCCGCCAAGCACCCAAACACGCCGGAACTTGCCGCCAAGGCTCTCAAACAAGTTGTCCCGGGCCCACATCTTGCAGGCAAGCTGCTTATGATTGAAGGCAACGCCGACCTCGGCTTGCGGATGCTTGGCAATGACGCGCGCAAGACCCGCGACCAGCTTGCTGTTCGAATAAACCGCCAGACCGCGCGTGAAATCAAAGGCCTGGTCCCGCCAGTCTGGCGTTTCGGTGTCACCGTTCGGGGTGGAATGTGGCATGCGGATGTTGTAGGCTGACAGGTGCTGCGGTGCAACCGGCTAGCGCATTTCCGCTTTTGACGGAATCGTCAAAAGCAAAGGACATTGCGACAACTCAACAACTGAGATCGCATCAGCGTTTCTATGAAATGCTGATGCGATCTAGAAGTGGGCTTATGGATTTCCAGACACGCGACAAACCTTCTGGACCCGTCGCTGTTGACGAGGGTTTGCTGCATCTGGCAGGACCCGCGGCAGAGATAAGGCAGGTGCTGGCGGCGCATTTTGTCCGCGGTTGTCCGCACATTCTCGAGATTGGCGGGCATCTGCGTCCGATCACGCCGTATCTCACACACAGACCGTTGTCTGTCCTTTCCGTTGATCCAAAAACCCCGGCCTTTGAAGCGGATACGCTCAACGGCCACCCCTGCAAGGTCCGTCATGTCAGCCGGAAGTTTCAGGAAGTCGGGTACGACTACGAGCCAAAGAGCTATGGGCTGGTGCTTGTGGGCTACTCCCTCAAGCCTTTTGGCCGGAGCGAGCCGATTGGCGATCTGTTTTTTTCGTTGATTGACAATGCCAGGGTCGTTGTTGTCGAGTATTCTCCTGAACTCGAGCGCGCTTCCTCGCAAGTGCCGCACATTATCAACCGGACCGGCCTCATGATGGTTTGCAGTTTTGACATGCAATTGAATGATGAACAGATTGCCGGTTCAAACTATTCCCGGCGACGATTCGTCGTGCTGGGTTCAGGTCCCGAACATGGCGGGAAACTATTGGAGCAAGCCAGTCGTTCTGAGGTCATCTGACAAAAAAGGCCGCGCATGGGGCCGATTCTGGGGGGAGCTGTTATGTGTCTTGTTTTCACTGCGAAATCATTCGGGCGCTGCCGCCATATCAGGTTGAACGCGTGTTGACCCCGCGAACAACCCGCCGGAAGAGCTGAAGCCGCGTCATGGACAAGAGCATCACACGCTACATATGGACACATACCCGCGGCCAGCAATTGTGGATTCTCTTCATCGTTCTGGTGTCGATGATCCCCTATTACATGTCTTTCGACCTTCCAAAACTCATCGTCAATGGCCCCATCCAGGGTGATGGCTTTGGCACGGAAGGCGCTACTCAAACATATTTCCGGCTTGATTTCGATGTGCCCGCTATTGGGCATGTGAGCCTCTTCGACGGATTTCAACTCGATCGTCTTGCCTCGCTCGCGCTGCTTTGCGGTGTCTTCCTCGTTCTGGTGATCGTGAACGGGGCATTCAAGTTCTATATCAACACCTACAAGGGCCGTCTTGGCGAGCGCATGTTGAGGCGCATCCGGTTTGAGCTTGTCGACAGGGTGCTGCGTTTTCCGCCGGTTCAATTCAAGCGGCTGAAGCCCGCTGAAATTGCCACCATGGTCAAGGACGAGGTCGAACCGCTTGGCGGCTTCATCGGCGATGCCTTTGTGCAGCCTGCCTTGCTTGGCGGGCAGGCCCTGACGGCCATGATCTTCATCATGGTTCAGGACGTTTGGCTGGGCTCGATTGCGCTGGTCATTGTCGGAATCCAGCTTGCGATCATTCCCCGGATGCGCAAGCGGCTGATAAGGCTCGGACGTGAGCGGCAACAGACGGCGCGTGATCTGTCAGGACGCATCGGAGAAATCTCGGATGGCATTGCCGTCGTCCACACGCACGATACGTCCAATTACGAACGTGCTGACATTTCCGCGCGGCTCGGCCGCATCTTCAAAATCCGGTATGACCTTTATCAGTGGAAGTTTCTGGTCAAGTTTCTCAATAACTTCCTGGCCCAGCTGACGCCATTCCTGTTCTACGTGATCGGCGGTTATCAGGTTATCAAGGGCGGCCTCGACATTGGTCAGCTTGTCGCAGTCATCGCCGCCTACAAGGATCTGCCGGGACCCTTGAAGGAACTGATTGACTGGGATCAGACGCGCCAGGACGTCGGCGTGAAGTATACGCAAGTTTATGAGCAATTCGATATCGAAGGCATGATGGATCCACGCATTCAACAGCTGGAAACCAACCCGTCTCAGCCGCTCGAACTGCCAATCGCCGTCTCGAACCTTTCCCTGATCGATGACAGCGGCGCAAAACTTCTGGAACGCACTTCTGTCGCTATCAATTCCGCGCAGATGGTGGCGATTGTCGGGACGACGGGCGGCGGCGGCGAAGCCCTGACCGAAGCCCTTGCCGGGCTCATCTGGCCGGAGAGCGGCAAGATCGCGATTGGCCCGCACAGTCTCCTTGAACTGCCGGAATCGGTGACCGGCCGGCGCATGTCTTATGCTGCCTCTGACGCTTTTCTGTTCAAGGCAAGCCTTGGCGACAACTTGCTTTACGGCCTCAAGCACGCACCGCTGAGCCCGCCCGAGTATGCCGGTGAAATGGCGGCCAGCCGCAACTGGCATGTCGATGAAGCGCGCAAATCCGGAAATTCGGAAGCCGACTTCAACAGTGACTGGATCGACTATCAATCCGCCGGTGCGACGGGGCCAGACGATCTGTTTTCCGCAATCATGCCGGTGCTGAATGCCGTGCTGCTGTCTGACGACATATTTGACCTCGGATTGCGTTCGACAACAAACAAGAACCGGCATCCCGAGGTCGCCGGGCGTATCGTCGAGGTGCGCAAGGCGTTTCGCACGCGTCTCGAATCGGAGAATCTCGGTGGATTGGTGGTGCCCTTCGAAGCCGGCGCCTATAATCCTGAAGCAACCGTCAGCGAGAACCTGCTCTTTGGCGCAGCATCGGGAGCAAACCTGTCCGATGGAGCGCTTGCCGGTGATCCTTACGTTTTGTCTGTATTGCGCTCTTCCGGGCTTGAAGAGCCGCTTTACAACATGGGGATCGAGATCGCGGCAAACGTCGTCGAACTGTTCCGGGATCTGCCACCCAATCATCCGTTTTTTCAACAGCTCAACTTCATGAACGCCGAAGAAATTCCCGAATATCAGGCGCTGTTGATAAAGCTGCAGAACAAGGGCATCGCCGCCGCCTCGCCGGAAGAACGCGCCACCATCATCATGTTGAGCTTCGCCTATGTTGAGCCGCGTCAGCGCTTCGACATTCTCCATGAGGACCTGAAAACGCGCATTGTCGAGGCCCGCGAGACCTTTGGCAAAAACCTGCCGCCCCAATTGTCCGGGCGCATCGAGCGTTACGATCCGGCGCAGTTCAACACGGCGGCAAGCCTGATGGACAATGTGCTTCTTGGCCGCATTGGCCATCAGCACGCCGATGCCGCCGAGAAGATTCGCGCCATGGTGCGCGCCGTTCTCCAGGACCTCGGGCTCTATACAGAATTGATCAGCATCGGTCTCGAGTTCGACGCCGGTGTGGGCGGCAAGCGCCTGACCGCCGGGCAGCGGCAAAAACTCAACCTCGCCCGGGCCTTGCTCAAGCAGCCGGACCTTCTGATCTTGAACAGGCCCATGTCGGCTCTGGACACGCCGACCCAGAAGCAGATCGTGACGAACATACTCGCAAGGGCAAGACAAACCGCACCATGCCCGGCCATCATCTGGGTGCTGGCGAGCCCGGCACTTGCGAATATGTTTGACAGGGTCTTAGTGTTCGATCGCGGCATGCTGGTCGCAGACGGGACATACAGGGAGCTTGCGGCAAACAACAGCGTTTTCAAGGGGTTGTTATCGTGATTCAAACAAAAACGATCTTGCAAAAGGAGACCTGCGATGTCGCTTAAGGACGAAGTCGAACTCCTGAGGCGCGTGCCGCTATTCGCCAACGTCTCTCCGGCAAAACTGAAACTGCTCGCTTTCACATCCGACAGGGTGACTTACGGGGCGGGTGAAGTGCTGTTCAATCAGGGCGATCCCGGCGATGTCGCCTATGTGTTGCTGACGGGTTCGGTGGATGTTCTCATCAATACCCAAAGCGGGCTGGTCAAGGTTGCGACCGTCGAGCCCAACGAGATTGTCGGAGAGATCGCCATTCTGTGCGACGTTGCGCGCACGGCCACCGTCAAGACCGCAACCCCGATGCAGGCGCTGCGTATCCGCAAGGATCAATTTCTGACGCTCTTGGCGGAGTTCCCGGAAATGGCCATCGAGATCATGCGGGTTCTGGCGGATCGTCTCAATCACACCACAGCCGCCCTCACCGATGCCAAGGACAAGCTCGCCCGAATGGCAAAATAGCTACGGCCGCGAATATCGATAAATGTAGTAGCGATCGGCGCGTGCCCCTTTGGGCAGCGGCAAAGGCGATGCGCCGGGGATCGACAAAGGCAGGTCAGACAGAACGAGCGCGCCGTCAGTCAGCGCGGGCGCCAGATGCGCCGAGACGATTGCGCTCATCATCGCATTTCCTTCAGCCGAGAACGAGCCAACGTCCGAATGCGCCAGAATGACCTTGCCTGCAAACCGGTTCGCAGCCTGGGGAAGCGTCACCGACAATTCGCCGAGCAGAATGTGGCCGGCGTCAGGGGTGCAATCGGGGTAGCTGTCGACCTCCCGGTCGAACACAAATATCTCGCGCTCCGGCAGGTTCTTGCGCAAGTGATCAAATGTCCTGCCGTGCCCAAGCCCGAGTTCGAAAACGACGCCCGGGTGCCCGGAAATCTGCTCAAACGCCCATGCCAGGCAAACATTCTGGGCCTCAAGCCGAAAGTAAAGCTTCTCCAGTCTGGAGATTGGTCTCGTCATGGTTCCACCTTTGAATTCAGCGCCCGGTTTTCAGTGCAGGCCGCGCGCGCTTCAGACTCTGTAGTATTCCCTATACCACGCTACGAATTCGGCAACGCCCTTGTTGACCGCCGTCGATGGCTTGTAGCCGATTGCATGCTCAAGGTCCGAAACGTCCGCGCAGGTATCGGGTACGTCTCCGGGCTGAAGGTCCAAAAGCTCCAGTTCGGCCTTCCTGCCCACTGCAGCCTCAACAGCCTTGATGTAGTCCATAAGTTTGACGGGCGAATTGTTGCCGATGTTATAGATGCGGAAAGGCGCACTCGACGTGGCCGGGTCCGGCTTTGCCGGGTCCCAAAGCGGATTGGGTTCGGCAATCTTGTCGGCGATCCGCACGACACCTTCGGCAATGTCGCTCACGTAAGTGAAATCCCTGGTGTGGTTTCCGTGGTTGAAAACCTTGATCGGCTTTCCCTCGATTATGTTCTTGGTGAAAAGAAAGAGGGCCATGTCAGGACGGCCCCAAGGCCCGTAGACGGTAAAGAAACGCAGGCCCGTCGTCGGAAGCTGAAACAAGTGGCTGTAGGCGTGAGCCATCAATTCGTTGGCGCGCTTGGTTGCGGCGTAGAACTGGATGGGATGGTCAACACCATGATGTTCTGAGAAAGGCATATTGGTGTTGGCGCCGTAAGCGCTTGACGTTGAAGCATAGACGAGATGTTCGACCTGATTGAAACGGCATGCTTCAAGAATGTTGGTAAAGCCGGTAAGATTGGATTCGACGTAGGCCTGAGGATTTTCGAGACTGTATCTGACGCCCGCCTGCGCAGCCAGATGAATGACACGGTCCGGCTTGTGATCGGCAAAACACTGATTGAGCGCATTGGCGTCAGCAAGGTTGGCGCGCGCGAACTGATAGCCGGAATTCGTGCTGCGCGCCGTAGCCTCCAGCAGATCGAGGCGGCTCTCCTTCACCGCCGGGTCATAGTAATCGTTGACACTGTCAAAGCCGATGACAAAGTCACCGCGCTCCAGCAGTTTCTTTGCGACGTGAAATCCGATGAACCCGGCATTGCCGGTGACAAGATACTTCATTTACAACCGGCCATCACTTTGATTTTTCTCGAAGATGCCCTTGATATCGTACAAGATAGCCCCCGGTTTCCCAAAAGTCCGGATCATTTGCGCCCCCATTTCGATGAATTCGCGATGTCCGACCGCGATGATGATTGCATCATAAGCGCCGGTTTCAGGTTCTGACACGATCTTGTCCTGCCCGTATTCGTCCGTCGCGTCCTCTTGTCTCACCCACGGATCGTACAATTCCACCGATGCGTTGTAGACCCTCAATTCCTCGACGACATCAACCACGCGTGAGTTTCTCAGATCCGGGCAGTTTTCCTTGAACGCCATGCCCATGACAAGGATGCGCGAACCAGCCACGGAAAACTCGCTCTTGAGCATGAGTTTGACGACGCGTTCGGCCACATGCTTTCCCATGCCGTCATTGATGCGCCGGCCGGCCAGAATGACTTCCGGATGATAGCCCACCTCCTGTGCGCGATGGGTGAGATAATACGGATCAACGCCGATGCAGTGTCCGCCGACAAGACCCGGCGTGAACGGCAGAAAATTCCACTTTGTCGAGGCCGCCGCGATGACATCCTTTGTGTCAATCCCGAGCCGGTGAAAAATGATGGCGAACTCGTTCATCAAGGCAATGTTGAGGTCGCGCTGGGTGTTCTCGATGACCTTGGCTGCTTCCGCCACTTCGATGCTCGGGGCCCTGAATGTTCCGGCGGTAATGATCGTAGAATAGAGCTCGTCCACGAATTCGGCGGCTTGCGGCGTGGAGCCGCTGGTCACTTTGCGGATCATCGGCAAGCGGTGCAGTTTGTCGCCGGGATTGATTCTTTCAGGGCTGTAGCCTGTGTGAAAATCCCTGTTGTGCGTCAGCCCTGAAAGCTTCTCGAGAATGGGCACACAGACATTTGCGGTGCAGCCGGGAAACACCGTCGATTCATAGATCACCATGTCGCCTTTCTTGAGCACCTTCGCGACTGTCTGCGAAGCACTTTCCAGGGGTCTCAAGTCGGGGCGTTTGGCCTTGTCGATGGGCGTTGGAACCGTCACAATGAAGACGTTGCATGCGGCCAATTGCTGCGGATCGGAAGTGTAAGCCAATCCGGAAGCTGCCTCCAGCTCTGTTTTGCTCAGTTCAAGAGTGGAGTCTTTGCCTGCAATGAGTTCGCTGATGCGAACTTTTGAAACATCAAACCCGGTAACGGGAAACTTGCGGGCAAATTCCACCGCAAGCGGCAGACCCACATATCCAAGCCCGATGACCCCGATACTTGTTTCTTCTGAAAGCGCCATCTGGACTTAAAACCTTGGTTGTTCAAAATATCCGCGCAGATTCTCCGGAGCGCCCGTGACGGCAGACGCTACTGTGCTTCATGGCCCCATTTTTTAGAGGTCGCTCGCCAAAGGGCATGTTCCGGCACCCGGATTAGAGGCAGGTTCTGCATTTATGCCGAATGCCAACACGGAAGCCAACAAATTCGCCGCCTTGGACGTTTCTGAAATTGACTTGGCGCGAGGAGCGCCGCCGCGCGCCCAATGAATGGCCCCATTATAGCGGCAACGAAACCGCGGACTTCAGGCTAAACTGTGGATCCTCGGCCTGTTCACGTGAGAGTGGTCTGCCTGTTTCCAGAATCTTGCGCGACAGGGCGAAGGTCAGGGGGTCGTTCAGGCAATCCACCGACAGGAACTCATCGCCTTTGAAATAGAAGTGAGCCCGGCATGCCGGGTTTGCACCCTGGCGGGTCACCACATTGTCGTAGCCGATATTAAGCCCCGCGATTTGCAGCTTCAGGTCAAACTGGTCCGACCAGAACCACGGTACAGCGTCGTAGGCCCGCTCGTCTCCCGCGATGTTCGCAGCGATGGCTATTCCTTGATCGGTCGCGTTTTGCACCGATTCAAGTCGAACCCGCTGGCCTTTCCATGGAAATGAGGCACAGTCACCCGCCGCAAAAATTGCCGGATCAGAAGTTCGCAAATGGGCATCGGTTGCGATGCCGTTGTCGATCTCCAGATCGGCTTGCTCCGCGAGCGCTGTGTTTGGCGACACACCGATCCCGGTGAGCACAAAATCCGCCGGAAGGATAGTCTTGCCGTCAAGCTCAACACCTGCGGCCATGCCATTGACTTCAACGATCCGCCGCAACTGAACGCCCTCACGAATGTCAACGCCGTGAGACAGATGCAGCGCACGGATGTCATCGGCGGTTTCCTTGGCCGCGACGCGCTTGAGGATGCGATCAGCCGCCTCAAGAACGGTAACGCGTACGCCTTTCTTTGATGCTTCCGAGGCTGCCTCAAGACCGATATAGCCGCCGCCGATCACCGCGAGCCGTTGGCCCGCGCGCATCTCGCACTTCAGTGCATTCGCATCGGCCAGATCCCGCATCACATAGACATTTGGCAGATATCCGCCGACTTCCGCTGGCAGACGGCGCGCGATTGCGCCTGTCGCCACAATGAGTCTGTCATAAGAAAGCCGGCTTCCATCTGACAGGCGGACGACGTTCTCCGGCCGGTCAATGCCCGTTGCGGTAACGGCGCGCCGCAAGGCAATGCGATTTTCTTCGTACCAGTTTTCTGGTCGAAGAAGGATGTTTTCGAACGTCGATTTGCCGGCCAGATAAGCCTTGGAAAGCGGCGGGCGCTGATACGGAAAATCCTTCTCCGCACTGACAATTGTAATATTGGCATCGCCGGACAGGCTTCGAAGTTTAGTGGCAGCCGCAATGGCGGCATGACTTGCGCCGATAATGACAACACGTGCGCCCGTCATTGCGGCACGTGCAGGATCAGCCCGTCCAGTTCCTGCGATGCCTCGATTTGACAGCTCAGACGGCTGGAGGATGTCCTTTGTGTATCGGTGACTTCGAGCATGGCGTCTTCGATGCTGTCAGGCGGTCCCACCTTGTCCAGCCACGCGTCATCGACATAAACGTGACAGGTGGCGCAGGACAGGCACCCGCCGCATTCGCCGACGACGCCGCTGACATTGTTGGCAACGGCTGCGGTCATGAGGTTGGCGCCGGCGGATACGTCCGCGCTGATTTTCTTGCCGTCCGGCAATATCCAGGTCACATGGGGCATACGCGAACTTTCAGCAAAAGAGTTTTTCGACGGAGAATGTCGGCTTCAGATATAGGGAAGATAAAAATCCCGCAACGCATCGCCTTCGAGTGAGGCTGTTTTGTTGATCTCGTCGCGTTTGATGAAGACGTGGTTCTGGCAGAGCAATCCGCCGACTGCCTCCATGAGAGGCGCATCCGCCTCAAGCGCGTCAAGCGCCGCGTTGAGCGTTGCAGGAACGCCGTCCTTGGCGTCAATCGTGCCGAAGCAATCGCCGGTCTCGGCCGGAGGCAGTGGGTATTTGTTGACGAAGCCCAGTCGCGCCGCCTGCAGAACCGTCGCGACCAGCGTGTACGGGTTGGCGGCGCCGTCGCCCATCCGGTGTTCCAGCCGCGCCTTGGGGCCGCGTTCGGCGGAAATGCGGGTGGTGACGCCGCGATGGTCGCCGCCCCAATTGCGCCAGTAACCGGACAGTGAAGAGGGCATAAGTCTCTGATATGAATTGACAATTGGCGCCACCAAGGCGGCCATGCCCTGATGATGGTGCATCAGGCCGGCAATGCTGCCTCCAGCGACCGGACTGAGCCTGTCAGGCTCACCAACGGCATTGTTGCCATGGCTGTCCTTGAACGAGAAATTGACATGCAGGCCGCTGCCGCCTTTGGACAGGATGGGTTTGGGCATGAAGGTCAGCACAATGCCGTATTCCAAAGCCACTTCCCGCGCCAATTGGCGAAACAGGAAGATGTCGTCCACCGCCTTCAACGCTTTGTCATAGGTCAGCGTGAATTCAAATTGCGGAGAATCAAACTCGGAAGTCATTGAATCGATTGCAAAACCCAAGGCGGTGGCGCGTTCCCAAATCGCGTCGGTGAAGCCTTTCGGATCGGAAAATGGTCCGGTCGAATAGACGTAGGATTTCGGCGTGTCATAGGGAACGAGCTTGCCGTCATCATTGTACTGGAAGGCGAAGGCTTCCAGTTCCAACCCGATCATCGGGTCAAAACCAAGGCTGTTCCAATCCTTGATGGCGCGTTTGAGCGCGTGGCGGCCACAGGCGCCGAACGGCAAACCATCCTCCGCGTAAAGGTCACCTATCACCACTTTCGTGTCTTTCTGCCAACCTTCGCGGATATCCGCGCCACGATATCGGATTTCGATGTCGGGCAGGCCTTCAAGGACCTGATCCCCGCGCCGGGCTCCAAGGTTCTTGAGGGCCTGCCCGACATCGAAATCCGCTATCGTGGCGCGGATATCCGCGAAGGTTGGCAGAAAGACACGAAAGTGGTGATAG
>JANNRN010000123.1:0-19816 GCA_031401375.1 Phyllobacteriaceae bacterium
CCCAAGTCGCTGACGCGCGCGGGGCAGAGCAATGAACCCGAAAGACGCCATCCTTTCCCGCCTTCGCTCTGCCTTGCAAGTTTCGGGGGATGACAAAGAGCGCATTTCCGCCGTGGCTGCGCGACTGAAATCAGCACCCAAAGGCGTCATTCCGGCGCGGGGGCAGCTTGCGCCGAAGCAACAGCTGGAGCTGTTTGTTGCTACGGCGGAGAAGTATTCTGCAACGGTTACGCGTTTGAAATCGGCGAAGGAAGTACCCGCCGCAGTGTCAGATTATCTGCGCTCGCGCAATCTGGCGCCCCGCATCCGCATGGGCGGTGACAAGCGGCTTGGAGCAATGCCCTGGACCAGGCAAAAAAACCTTGAGGTTAAAAGCGGCGCGTCCGACGGCACCGATGAAACCGGCGTCAGTCATGCCTTTGGCGGTATCGCCGAAACCGGCACGCTGATGCTTGTCTCCGGTCCGGATAATCCGACCACGCTGAATTTCCTGCCGGAAAACCATATCGTTGTACTCGACGCTGCGACCGTCAAAGGCGACCTCGAAACGCTGCTGCAGGAACTGCGCACAAGCTATGGCAAGGGCGCCATGCCGCGCACCGTCAACCTTGTGACAGGCCCGTCGCGCTCGGGCGACATTGAGCAGAAGATCATTCTCGGTGCGCACGGGCCTCGCGCGCTGCATGTGATTGTGGTTGGATAGCCGCCAAACGGAGGCAGCGATGACACGATTCAATCAACCGCTCGGCGGCAATGAAATGGCCCGGTTCTCAGGCCCAGCCACGATGATGCGGCTGCCAACCCAAATTACCGCCGAAGGGCTGGATGCTTGCTTTGTCGGTGTGCCGATCGACATTGGCACGTCCAACCGCCCGGGCACGCGCCTTGGCCCGCGCCAGATCAGGGCTGAGTCCTGCATGCTGCGCCCCTACAACATGGCGACACGCGCGGCGCCGTTTGACTCGCTGCAGGTTGCCGATATCGGGGATGTCGCGATCAACACGTTCGATCTGAAAAAGTCCGTCACCATCATCGAGGCCGCCTATGATAAAATCCTCGCGCATGACTGCATTCCCCTCACCCTTGGCGGCGACCACACACTGACGCTGCCCATCCTTCGCGCCATCAAGAAGAAGCATGGTCCTGTGGCGCTGATCCATGTCGACGCCCATGCCGACATCAATGATGAAATGTTCGGCGAGAAGATCGCGCATGGCACGCCGTTCCGACGGGCTGTCGAGGAAGGTCTGCTCAAGTGCGACAAGGTTTTCCAGATCGGACTGCGCGGCACCGGGTACTCAGCCGGCGATTTCGACTGGTCGCGCCAACAGGGATTCAAAGTGATCCAGGCCGAGGAGTGCTGGCACAAATCGCTGACGCCGTTGATGGCAGAAGTGCGCCAAGTGATCGGCGATCATCCCGTATATCTCACCTATGACATTGACAGTCTCGACCCGGCGTTCGCGCCTGGAACCGGCACGGTCGAAGTCGGCGGGCTTTCGACGTGGCAGGGTCTGGAAATCATCCGGGGCTGCCGCGGCCTCAATCTTGTCGGCGGAGATCTGGTCGAGGTATCGCCGCCCTATGATCCGAGCGGCAATACCGCCCTGACCGGCGCCAGTTTCCTGTATGAAATGCTGTGCGTTTTGCCCGGTGTCAAATACGCGGCCTGACAGTGTTCACGCAATCTGGGCGACCCAGTTGCGGGCGATTTTCAGACCCACTTCATCGGCAAGCGGTCCGTGCAACTCGGCCTCGAGCGGATGGCGCAAGGCCCAATCCGGCCTTTTCTCCTGCAGATAATCTGAGAAGCGCTCGTTCCATTTGGCAACCAGCGGGCGGTCGGCTTCAAAATGGAACTGGATGCCATAGGCGGCGCGCCCGACACGAAAAGCCTGGTTCTCAGCCGCGTCATTGGCCGCCAGCCGCACCGCGCCATCCGGCAGGGTAAATGTGTCGTTGTGCCATTGGAAGATCGGAAACGCGGCAGGCAGCTGCGACAGCACCGGGTCTGCGGCCGCATGTTCGGTGAGCTTGACTTCCTGCCAGCCAAACTCCGATGCGGCGCCGATCAGGTTTTGCGCCCCGAAAGCGCGCGCCAGAATCTGGCTGCCCAGACAAATGCCCAACGCCGCCTTTTCGCTCTCTGCAAAACACCGCATCAATTTGGCAAGTTGCGGCAAATAGGGATGGATGTCATCGTCAATGGCGCTCTGCCCGCCGCCCAGAACAACAATGGCATCATGCTCATTGCAATCAGCTGGCAATTCCTCACCGAGATAGGGTCTGCGGTAATCCCGGACGGCGCCGGCCTCATTCAAAGCCGCGCATACCTGGCCGAGACCGGTCGACTCATAATTTTGAACCACAAGTACGCGCATGAAATCCCGCCAAAACCATTTTGCCGTATAACCTTTTTTCAATTGTTAACAAACGTGGTTAACAGAGACTGAACAAGATTGGAGCAATTTTATCCATGCCGTTGCAAAACCGCGTCGATCCGTTCGGAAGCATCCATGCTGTCGCCGACCGCAGCGCGATGATGGGCAATCGCGGCGGACGCATTCATGATCCGGCGACCAAGACACTGAACCGCCGCTTTGCCTCACGCCGGTGGATTTGCTGTGTGTGCGAGTTTCGCGGCCGCCACCGCGAGGTGATGGGGCAACACTACACGGAGTTGTTCTTTCTGGACGAAGTGACGGCGCTCGCCGCCGGACACCGGCCCTGCGCCGAATGCCGGCGGGCGGATTTCATGCGTTTCACCGACGCTTGGCGGGCAGTGATTGGCGTCAAATCGCGGCGTATTGCCGATGCAATGGATGTTGTGCTGCATGATGAGCGGTGTGTTTCCGGCCAGGGCGCCATCGCGATCAGCCGCGAGGATGCGGTGCGGCTGCCGGATGGATCAATGATCGCGGTTGGAAACAACGCCTATGGATTGAAGAACGGAGCTGCATTGGGCTGGAGTTTTGATGGATATGCCAAGCCTGCAAAACTCACTGAACTCGATGGAGAATTGCTGTTGTTGACACCGCATTGTATCGTCAAGGCGTTCGAATGCGGTTATCGGGCAAATTGGCATCCTTCGGCGGAACAGTGAACATGCGCGCCAACTACAAAATGCAACGGCTGTTCGTTAAGGCCGATCTGGCCGCTGGCGCACATGTCGAGACCAATGCCGGCCAGTTCAATTACCTTGCCCAAGTGTTGCGGCTTGCCGAGGGCGACCAAGTTCTGCTGTTCAACGGGCGAGACGGTGAATGGTCGGCGCGCCTGACGTTTCCCGCAAAGAAAAAACTGACGCTGGTGAGCGGGACCCGGGAGCGTAAGCAGACACCGTTGCCGGACCTCAATTTCCTGTTTGCGCCGCTGAAGATTGGGCGGCTGGACTATCTGGTGCAAAAAGCAGTCGAAATGGGCGCGGGCGTTTTGCAGCCGGTGATCACAGAGTTCACCCAGAACCATCGGATCAACGTTGAAAAGCTGCAAGCCAACGCGCTTGAGGCGGCAGAGCAATGCGGGATACTGTCGGTGCCGCAGGTGCGGGACGCGGTGAACCTTGAGACGCTGCTCGGCGGATGGGATGGTTCGCGGCGGATCATTTTCTGTGACGAGGATCATTCAACGCAAAACCCGCTGGGGGCACTTGGCGCGGTTCAAGACAAGCATCTTGCGGTATTGATCGGGCCGGAAGGCGGCTTTTCGGATGCTGAGCGAGCGCAATTGCGCGCCCTGCCCTTTGTCACCCCAATTCCGCTCGGCCCGCGCATCTTGCGGGCGGACACGGCGGCGGTGGCGGCGCTGGCTGTCGTGCAGACGGTGATCGGCGATTGGCGCTGAGGCTATTGTTCACAGAAATTCACTTGAACTTCACGCTGGCCTTGTCCATGTGAGAATTGACAATCGAATCCGGCGGCCTTGACCCGCCAGGGGGAAAACATGGCCCGGGACACGACCGATTTGACGCCGGTTGCAGGCGTCGCTGAACTCATCGACTGGATCCGCGCCGGAGAAAAACCCAAGGAAAAGTGGCGGCTCGGCACCGAGCACGAGAAGTTCCCGTTTTACGCCAGCGGCAACAACCCGGTGCCCTATGACGGCCCGCGGGGTATCAAGGCGCTGCTTGACGGCATGGGCGGCATGCTCGGCTGGGAGCCGATCATCGACGAAGGCAACATTATCGGCTTGGTGGAGCCGACCGGAAGGGGCGCAATATCGCTGGAGCCCGGCGGGCAGTTCGAACTTTCGGGCGCGCCGCTTGAAACGCTGCACCAGACCTGCCGCGAGGCCAATGCGCATCTGGCGCAGGTGCGCGAGATCGCCGAGCCGCTGGGCATCAAGTTTCTCGGCATGGGCGGCAGCCCGAAATGGACATTGGCGGAAACGCCGCGCATGCCAAAATCGCGGTATGCCATCATGTCGAACTACATGCCAAAAGTCGGGTCCAAGGGCCTCGACATGATGTATCGCACCTGCACGATCCAGGTGAATCTCGACTTCTCGTCGGAAGACGACATGCGGCGCAAAATGCTGACTTCGATCAAGCTGCAGCCGCTGGCGACGGCGCTGTTTGCTGCTTCGCCGTTTACCGAAGGCAAGCCCAATGGGTTCCAGTCGTGGCGCGGCGACATTTGGCGCGACACCGACAATCAACGCTCGGGCGTGCCGACATTTCTGTTCAACAACTCTTTCGGTTATCGGGAATACGCCGAATGGGCGCTGGACGTGCCGATGTATTTCGTGCTGCGTCACGGTCATTACCATGATGCGACGCATGTGACGTTCCGACAGTTCATGAGTGGCGCCTTGCGCGATTCAGTGCCGGAGGGTGTGCCCAACATTGGCGACTGGACCAATCATCTGGGCACTTTGTTTCCCGATGTGCGGCTGAAGCGGTTCCTCGAAATGCGCGGCGCCGACGGCGGCCCCTGGCGGCGCATCACTGCCCTGCCCGCCTTCTGGGTCGGGCTCCTCTATGACGAAGAAGCGCTGGCGGCGGCGGAAGAGCTGACCCGCGATTGGCGCTATGACGACGTCATGCACATGCGCAACACGGTGCCGGTGATGGCGCTGAAGACACCCTGGCGCGATGGCACTTTGCTTAACGTCGCGCGTGAGGCGGTGAAGATCAGCCGGATGGGTCTGGCAAACCGGGCCAAGCTGAACGCCGACGGGTTTGACGAGACAATCTTCCTGGCGCCGCTTGAGGAAGTCGTGGCGCGCGGCACAACGCTCGCCGAGCAAATGCTTGGCGAGTATTATTCCGTGTGGGGCACCAGCGTGGAGCCGGTGTTCATGGGCTATGCGTACTAAGCACCGCCTAAAATCATTGCAGCCGCCCGCTCCGCGACCATAATCGTCGGCGCATTGGTGTTGCCGCCAATCAGGCGGGGCATCACGGAGGCATCGACGACGCGCAGGCCTTTAAGGCCACGGACTTTCAAGTCTGGCGCCACAACGGCCATGTCATCCGAAACCGCCCCCATTTTGCATGTGCCGACCGGGTGATAGACTGTCTCGGCCTTTTTGCGGATGAATCCGATCATCTCGTCGCGCGTGGATACTGCCGCCCCTGGTTCAAGCTCGGCTTTGCGATAGGCATCAAAAGCTGGAGCATTCAGGATGCGCCGCGACCAGGCGAGCGCCTCCAGCATCATGTCGAGGTCGCGTTCGCTTGCCAGATAGTTCGGGTCAATCAACGGTTTGTCCAGCGGATTGGCGCTGGCGAGACGGATCGTGCCCCGGCTTTGCGGGTAAAGATTGCAGGCATGCAGGGAATAGCCATAGCCGAACACGGTGGAGCGGCCATGGTTTTCGATGCGCGCCGGGATGAAATGCCACTGGATGTCGGGCAAGTCACCGGCAAGCGAGGAGCAGACAAACCCGCCCGCCTCCGCCAAGGTCGAAGCGGGAATGCCGCGGCCCGTGCGCAGATAGCGGGGAACATGCATGGCGGTTCTGAGCGCGGCGCGAGGCGCAAAGCCATACGAGTCGGCAGTGCTTCCTTCGGTTTGAACAATGATGTCGAGATGGTCCTGCAGGTTCGACCCGACCCCCGGCAAGTCCTGAACAAGGGGAATGCCATGGGCGGAAAGATGGCTGGAAGGCCCGATTCCCGAGAGCATGAGGAGTTGCGGTGAATTGATTGCACCGCCGCAGACCAGCACTTCGCGCCCGGCGGTGATTGTCTCGCAAGAAGCGCCGGCGTCGATTTCAACCCCTTTGGCGCGATTGCCGTCAAACAGGATACGGCGCACTTGCGCTCCCGTGATGCGAATCAGGTTTTTGCGCTCGGCGACCGGGCGCAAATAGGCGACGGAGGTTGAAGCGCGGCGGCCGTTCAATGTCGTGGTTTGGTAAAGGCCCACCCCCATTTGCTGTGAACCGTTGAAATCGGGATTGTGCGGCAGTTGCAGCTGGGTTCCCGCCTCGATGAAGACGCGCGAGAGAAGGCTCGGATCGGGATTGTCAGATACTGGAAGCGGTCCATTGTTTCCATGCAATGGCGAAGCGCCGCGGCCATTGTTCTCAGATTTCAGAAAATACGGCAGCACCGATTGCCAGTTCCAGTCTTTCGCGCCGAGCCTTTCCCATTCATCATAGTTCCCGGGCGCACCGCGTATGTAGCACATCGCGTTGATTGAGGATGAACCGCCCAGAACCTTGCCGCGCGGCCAATAGAGCCGCCTTCCGTCAAGGGCTGGTTGCGCAACGGTCTCGTATCCCCAGTCAAGCGACTTGAAACGGACAATCGCCGCGAGCCCGAACGGAATGTGGATGAACGGGTTTGTGTCCGGCTTTCCGGCTTCAATGACGCAAACCGAAACGTAAGGATTGACGGACAACCGGTTGGCGAGCACCAGACCGGCCGAACCGGCACCAACAATAACGTAGTCGAACTCTCGCGGCTCAGGCATTTTTCAACCAGCTTCTTCGGCGCATCGCATCGCAAGACCTTATGCCGCCTTGCGCTTATGAACCGCAAGGTGTTTCAATGGGCCTGACTACACTTTTGGAGGAGACCCAACCCATGTTGCCATTGATCGAGATGATGATGAAAGCCGGCGGCGGCGAGGCGATGCAGAACATGGCCCGCCAGTTCGGGCTTTCGCAGGCGCAGGTGCAGTCGGCTGTTGAAGCGCTGATGCCGGCTTTTTCTATCGGCTTGCAGCGCAACGCGGCCGACCCGATGGGCATGGGGGCATTCTTGCAGGCGCTTGGAACCGGCAATCACGCGAATTACTTTGACGACGCCGCCAAGGCATTCAACCCGGCGGGCGTTTCCGACGGCAATAACATACTCGGCCATTTGTTCGGCTCAAAAGAGGTATCACGCGCGGTCGCAGCGCAAGCAGCGGTGGCAACCGGTATCGGCGCCGATATCTTGAAGCAGATGCTCCCGGTTATCGCCTCGATGCTGATGGGCGGCTTTGCCAAGCAAACGAGTGGTCAGATGCAAGCAGCCGGCATGGGCGGCGGCAATGTGTTCGGTCAGGTGATTGAGGAAATGATGAAGCAATATACCGGGCAGCGGCAGGCGCAGCCGCAGGCTCCATCCAACCCGATGGCCGACAATCCCTGGGGCAAGATGATCGAAGGTATGTTCGGCGGCGGCCAGCAAAATCAACGGCAGCAAAATCCGCTCGGCGACAATCCGCTCGGCAAGATTTTCGAGGAAATGACAAAGGGCATGACAGGGGGCGCGACCGGCGGTCAAAGCCGCCAAGCCGAGCCGGGCCGCCAAGCCGAGCCGGGCCGCCAGGCAGACCCGATGCAGGACAACCCGTTCGGCAAAATGCTGGAGGAAATGTTTGGCGGCGGACAAGCCAAGGGACGGGCGTCGCCTCCGCAGGAAGAGCCAGAAGAAGAAGTGGCGCGGCGCCCCCGCCAAGCGCAGTCAAAGAACCCTTTGGAGGGTGTGCTCAACGACATGTTCCAAACTGGCCGCAAGACGCAGGAGACTTATCAGAAAGGCATGGAATCGATTTTTGACCAGTACATGCGCGGCATGGACAGGAATCGCTGATACGAACGCACCACTGATCTCATGAAAAAACCCGGCCATTTGACTGGCCGGGTAGTTGGCAGGTTTACCGAGGGGGTCGGGAGTCGGAACCAAACCTGCGGGAACATCGCAATCGCGCGCCTCGTCAGTCGTTCAGGCGCAACTAATTCTCGCTGATTCGTCCTTCGGCAATCTGGCCGAGCCGGCCGGTTGGATCGATGATCAGCGGATTCTCGCCTGCTACATAAAGGTCGCCACGGCGCAGACCAATGTCAGCCAATTCAATGTCACTCATTTGACCGAGATGATAGAACTCGCGGCGGTTACGCAGCGCACCCAGCAAGGCCGTGACTTTATCCACCGCTCCGGCAGCCAGGGTCAACGCCAGCGAGCGGCGGACAACGGTTTCGGTGCAATCAAGGGTGGTCATGGTATTTCTCCTTCAGTTTCAGCCGAAGCGCCGCCAACCCCGCTCCGGCCAATCCGGAGCGAGTGGTCTTGTTCTCTGTCAGGCCTTCGATTTCTGATGACACCAAGATGTGAGATTTTGATTGATAATACAAACGAATGTTTCTAATATGAACTATCACTATCGTTGATGGATGTTGCAATGCCCTCGCCCCTTGATCTCGACCAGTTACAAACGTTCGTTGCGATTTCAGATACCGGCTCGTTCACGCGGGCTGCCGAAGAAGTCTTCAAGACGCAATCCGCAGTTTCGATGCAGATGCGCCGTTTGGAGGAACGCATCGGCCGGCCTCTCTTTGAAAAAGAAGGCCGCATGAATCGTCTGACCGATGACGGGGAACGGTTACTGACTTATGCAAGACGGATGATACGTTTGAACGGCGAGGCTGTCGCGGCGTTTGATGACAGCAAGCTTGCCGGGCATCTGCGCATCGGCATGCCGGACGACTATGCCGACCGTTTCCTTCCCGAGATCATGGCGCGGTTTGTGCGGTCCAATCCCAAGGTCGAACTCTCGGTGATTTGCGAGCCGACAGTGAATCTCATCGAGCAGGTCAACCGCGCTACGATCGACCTTGCTCTTATCACGCATGTGCCGGAAAACGGCTATTCAGAAATCGTGCGGCGCGAACCTTTGCTCTGGGTGACATCTGCCAACCATGCCGTGCATGAAGAACCGGTTCTGCCGCTGGCATTCGGACGGCCGACCTGCATTTGGCGCAGCAAGGCCATCGAGGCGCTGGTAACAATGAAACGCGACTATCGGGTGTTGTTCACGTCGTGGTCAGCGACGGTCATCTCGGCCACCGTTTTGTCGGGGCTTGCTGTTTCAGTGCTCGCCGAGTGTTCCTTGCGCCCTGGCATGCGCGTTCTTGGCGAAGCCGATGGTTTCACCAAATTACCTGACGTTGAAATTGGATTGATCCGGGCGCGCGGGCGCAGATCACCGATTGCGGAAGCCATGGCGCAGCACGTCATCGAAAGTCTTGATAACTTGACGACGTCAGGCTTCGGATTGCCGATCGCTGATGACCAGGCGGCAATCAGGGTAAGACGCCCGCAGGCTTCTATCCAGCCGCGCTGGTAGCGGACCGGCTTGGCGCATCCCAGAATTCGACGCCGGAGAAATCCGGCACGATTGACGGGACGTCCGGCAAGACGGCGCGATTGCGTCCACCGTGTTTGGCTTCATAGAGGCGCACGTCTGCAGCTTTCATCAGTTGCTCGAGCGACATTCCCTTTTCGTACAGCGCGCCGCCGATACTGGCAGTCATGTGAATCTCCTGATCGAGAATCGTATGACAAAGATTGCAGACCGCAGCGCTCATCCGCATCGCTGCGGTGTCGGCATCGAACAATCGCGCTTTTGGGATGAAGATGCCGAATTCCTCACCGCCAAGCCGGCCAATAAGGGTGGTCGGCTTGTTGCCGGCCCGCAGTGCCGTTGCAAACTTGCGCAAAGCCTCATCGCCGATGTGATGCCCATGCGTGTCATTGACTTTCTTGAAGTGATCAGCGTCGACCATCAGGAATACACCGCCTTCGTCCAGCATCAGGCGCGTCTTCTCAATGAAGTAGTTTCTGGAGTAAGCCCCGGTAAGGGGGTCGAAGCGTACCTGCCGGTCGACATGGGCAAACGCGTTGGTGAGAAGGCGCAGGATTTGAAGCGCGACAAACGACAGCGGCGGCGCGATGATCAGCGGGATCAGCGCGGCGATTGAAAGCACAGCAACCATGGTATCGGACGGCAGGCGTGGAATGGCTGTCAGAACGAGTAAAACGACACTGACGGACGCAGCAACGGTGAATGACGTACAGAGCGCTGTCAAAAGCACTACGCGCCGATTCGAAGTGACCTGAAGAAAGTCAATAATTTTGCCAAAGCCGCCCATGGACTTCACCGTATCGCAACTGGGTAAACGAAGAAGCGCAAACCTCATGAAAATGCAATCCGCAACGATTACAATTGGTTAACCTGGATTTCGGCAACCAGGAGTGGACGCTTGCATTGGCGGCGACAGATGCGCTTGACTTCGAGGATCAATCAGAATCTGGATTCCAACCATGACGAGCGAGGATTCCCCATCAAACGCCGCAGAGTTCACGGTCAGCGAGATTTCCGGTGCGCTCAAGCGTGTAGTGGAGGACGCTTTTGGCAATGTGCGGGTGCGTGGGGAGATTTCCGGATTCCGGGGGCAACACGCCTCGGGACATGCCTATTTCTCACTCAAGGATGAAAAAGCGCGCATTGAAGCAGTCATCTGGCGCGGTTCGTTCTCCAAGCTGAAGTTCCAGCCCGAAGAGGGTATGGAAGTGATCGTGACGGGCAAACTCACCACGTTTCCAGGCTCCTCCAAATACCAGATTGTGATCGAACAGATGGAGCCCGCCGGAGCTGGCGCGCTCATGGCATTGCTCGAAGAGCGCAAGCGCAGGCTCGCCGCCGAAGGTCTCTTTTCAAACGAGCGCAAACAGCTGCTGCCGTTTCTCCCGAAGATCATTGGCGTGGTCACTTCTCCGACCGGGGCCGTCATCCATGACATTATCCATCGCATATCAGATCGATTTCCGCTGCACGTCATTGTCTGGCCGGTGCGTGTGCAGGGTGAAGGCTCAGGCGCGGAAGTTGCGGCGGCGGTGACGGGGTTCAATGCCCTTGAGGGAGCACTGAGGCCGGATGTCATCATCGTGGCGCGCGGCGGCGGCAGCCTGGAGGACCTTTGGGGCTTTAATGACGAGGTGGTGGTGCGCGCTGTCGCAGCGTCGGAAATTCCGGTCATTTCAGCGGTCGGCCATGAGACAGACTGGACGCTGGTTGATCTGGCAGCAGATGTGAGAGCGCCGACGCCGACCGGGGCGGCGGAAATTGCCGTGCCGGTCAAGGCGGATCTCGTTGCACACATGGCGACGCTTTCAGCACGGCTTTCCGGCGGACTGTCCCGCGAGTTTGAGCGCAAGCGGCAGGCGGTTCGCGCGGCCGCACGTGCACTGCCTGGAATTGATTCTGTACTCGCCCTGCCCCGAAGGCGCTTTGACGAGGCGGTAACGCGTCTGGCGCGCGCGCTGGAGGCAGGTGTCGAGCGCAAGCGGATCAGGTTTTTGGAAGGAGCGGCTCAGCGTTTGCAGCCCGTCTTGCTGCGCCGCACGATTGACGGGCGAAAGCAGAACTTGTCGCAAGTTGAGGAAAGGGGCGAACGGGCAATCAACAACCGCATGAAGACCGATGCTGACCGGGTTTCGGCAATTTGGCGCCTGGCGCAAAGTCTGTCGCATCAAGGTGTGCTGAAACGTGGTTTTGTGCTGGTGCGCAATGCCGGAGGAGGCATGGTTCGGAGCCGCGCCGCTGTCAATTCTGGCGAGCACCTTGAGTTGCAGTTTCATGACGGCGCCGCAAGTGTTCAGGAGAGTTCAGCGCATGGCGGTGCCAGTCCTTCGCGCAGCGAGGCAAAGACCAAACCAAAAACCTCCCGGCAAGGCCAGGGCGATCTATTTTGAACAGGAAGGCCAATCAATGATTGCGTTGATTTTTCTTGCTGTGGCGATGGCCATCGTCTTCCTGCTGATTCGCTGGCGCAGAAGCAATCTGGTTTTCTCCCTGGCACTCGGCCTTTGGTTCGGACTGCCATTTTACAATCAGTGGATTCTCTCGCGATGCAGCGGTGATTGCAACATTCGGGTGGATCTGTTTCTGGTGGGACCGCTCGTCTTGCTGGCCAGCGGATTTGCGGTGTTTGAAGCATTGAGGCGCTGGCGGAGCGGGGCCAAATGAGCGCTGCCTGCACCATCCGCCTCTATCGGGAAACCGATCTGCCGCAATGCGTCGAGTTGGTGCGGGAGTTGCAAATACATGAAGCGCCATGGAACGACCGCGCCAAACATCCTGACGAGATCGGGCCTTGGTACATGCAGCAGATAAAGGACTGGTGCGGCGAAAACGAAGGCGTCATTCTGGTTGCTGAAATCGGCAACATGCTTGCCGGTTATGCAGCGGTCGGAGCCAATTGTCTGGAAGACGGGAAGAGTGACGAGGTTGCGTTTTCCTACGCCCATGTCAGCGATCTGGTTGTAACAGGCTCGGCCCGGCGACAGGGCATTGGGAGAGCCTTGCTCAGCGCCTGCGAAATGATCGCGCGCGATCGTGGCCGCGAAGAGCTGCGCATTGGCGTGTTGGCGGCAAATGAAGTCGCACGGCAGGCATACTTGGGCTTTGGCTTTGAGGAACACCTGTTAACGCTGAGGAAGAAACTTGTGTGATGTTGCTTTCTACGCCAGAACCGGCCAGCAATAATGGTACGATTGGGTGGGCTCGAACCACCGACCTCCGGATCCACAATCCGGCGCTCTAACCAACTGAGCTACAACCGCACAGAGCCCGATCATTTTGCCGCCAAAGCGGCATTGACGCAAGCGAAGGGTGATTAGGGGGAAAGCAAAGGTTTTGCAAGGGACAAGGCGCTCGCATGGGCTGCGCCGCACCAATTTGACTTCCCGCCATCGTCTCACTATAAGCCGCGCACGTTTGTCCGGTCGCAATACGTCTCAAGACAAAATCAAAGACCACCGCTCCTGTTCAATTGACAGAATAAAGAAGGGCCGCACACCGCGGTGTTAAAATAAATGAAGCGTACCTATCAACCATCCAAGCTCGTGCGCGCACGCCGTCATGGCTTTCGCGCCCGCATGGCGACCGCTGGCGGTCGCAAAGTCATCGCTGGCCGCCGCGCACGCGGCCGCAAGCGCTTGTCGGCGTAAGCCGAGCCTGCACCGGAAAAGCTCTCCCGGTGAAAATCAACAAAAAGACTCCAAAACTCGGACGCCTTGAAAAGCGGGCCGAGTTTTTGTCTGTCCGGGCCGGAGAAAAGCGGCGCGGACCGCTGTTTCTGGTGGAAGCGCGCAGCTATGACGATGGCAACAGGCATGGCAGGTTCGGGCTGACTGTCTCGAAAAAATGTGGCAACGCGGTCATGCGCAACCGGATTCGCCGCCGTCTCGCCGAAGCCATGCGCCTGCATGCCGCCGTGGACATTGACGGCAAGAGTGACTATGTGATCGTCGCGCGCCGCGATGTGTTGAATGCCCCGTTCCTTGAATTGGCCAATGAATTGAAGCGCCGTATCCGCGGCAACAAACACCGGAAGCAAGATGCAGAATAACCGCAACTTCTACATAACGATTGCCCTGTCGATCCTGATCCTCACTCTTTGGCAAGTGTTTTACATGAACCCCAAGATTGCCGGGCAGCGTGAAGTGCAGCGCATCGAGATGGAACGGCTGCAAACGGAACAGGCGGCACAGGGAACGGCTCCAGCGGGAGAACCTGTCGTGTCCGGTCAGTCCGCGCAGGGTTCCGCACCGGCCAGCGATGCTGCCGCTCCCGTAGCAACCAGTCTGACGCGTGAGGCGGCGCTTGCCCAATCCGGGCGCGTTCAAATTGATACGCCCGCACTTGCCGGTTCCATCAACCTGACTGGCGCGCGGTTCG
Organism: Phyllobacteriaceae bacterium; assembly: GCA_031401375.1. GTDB lineage: Bacteria > Pseudomonadota > Alphaproteobacteria > Rhizobiales > Rhizobiaceae > JANOYJ01. The sequence continues at coordinate 13,959 of JANNRN010000123.1, forward strand.
ACGACATCACTTTGAAGAACTTCCGCGAGCTGGTCGACAAGAACTCACCGCCGATCAAACTCCTGTCGCCCGCAGGGTTGGGCCAAGGCTACTTCGCCGAACTCGGCTATTCGGGCAGCGCCGAGACCGGTAAACTTCCCGGACCCGATACGGTTTGGTCCGCCGAGAGCAATGCCAAGCTGACCCCCGCCACACCTGTCGCCCTCACATACACCAATGATAAGGGTTTGACCTTCAAGCGGACAATTACGGTTGACGATGAATATATGTTCACCGTCTCCGATACGGTCAGCAATTCCGGCGCAACGCCGGTTTCCCTCTCCTCCTATGGCCGGGTGACACGCTTTGAAAAGCCGGAAGGCGTCGCCGTTTATGTCCTGCATGAAGGCCTGATCGGCGTTGTCGGCGATGACGGTCTTCAGGAGATCAGCTACAGCACCATTGAGGAAGACAAAGAGGTCAAGCCGGCCAAGGCGGCCGACGGATGGCTCGGAATCACCGACAAATACTGGGCGACGGCACTCGTTCCGTCCGCCAAGCAGCCGTTCCAGGCGCGTTTCTCCTTCTTTGCGGACGGGCGGCCGCGCTATCAATCCGACTTCTTGTCCGATGCGATCACGGTCGCGCCCGGGGCGTCGGCGACGACCGAAACCCTGCTGTTTGCCGGCGCCAAAGAATCGGCAAAGATCGACGCCTATCAGAACGACCGGCAGATCCGGCAGTTTGATCTGATGATCGACTGGGGATGGTTTTATTTCATCACCAAGCCCATGTTCTTTCTGATGGACTGGCTGTTCCGGCTGTTCGGCAATTTCGGCCTCGCGATTCTTGCGACAACCGTTATCGTCAAGCTCCTGTTCTTCCCGCTTGCCAACAAGTCCTATGTGTCCATGGCGCACATGAAAAACGCCCAGCCCAAGATGCTGGAAATCCGCGAGAAATATGCGGACGACAAGGTCAAGCAGCAACAGGCGATGATGGAGCTGTACAAGAGCGAGAAGATCAATCCGATTGCCGGTTGCTGGCCGGTCCTCTTGCAGATTCCGGTTTTCTTTGCGCTCTACAAAGTGATCTATGTCACCATCGAAATGCGGCACGCTCCGTTTTATGGCTGGATACAGGATCTGGCGGCGCCGGATCCAACTTCCATGTTCAACCTGTTCGGGCTGCTTCCCTTCGCGGTTCCCCAAGTATTGATGATCGGTGTGTGGCCGCTTTTGATGGGCATCACCATGTTCCTGCAGATGCGCATGAACCCGACACCGCCAGACCCGACACAGGCCGCCATCTTCACCTGGATGCCCGTGCTGTTCACGTTCATGATGGCGACGTTTCCGGCCGGACTCATCATCTACTGGGCGTGGAACAATTTCCTGTCGATCCTGCAGCAGGGCTATATCATGAAGCGCAATGGCGCGAAGATTGAGCTTTGGGACAATCTGGTGGGTCTGTTCAAAAAGAAGCCGGAGACGGCATAGCGGCGCGGCGATCAAAACTTGAGGAGGCCTCGTCTCGGCGGGGCTTCTTTATTGCGTGCATCGCCGGTAAAGCAGGGTCATGACCAACACAGCTGAAACACGCCAGAGGCCGGACGATCCGCGCCTGTTTTCCCGCCCGTGGATTTTCATCAAGGGTGTGCCCTCCATGCGGTTCCTGCCGCCGGAAGGCCCGCCGGAGATTGCCTTTGCCGGACGGTCAAACGTCGGTAAGTCCTCTCTGATCAACGCCCTGACCGGCCAAAACAGTCTTGCCAGAACCTCCAACACGCCCGGGCGCACCCAGGAACTCAATTTCTTCGTGCCCGATGGCTATTCGGGCACAATGGACGACCTGCCGCCGCTGACGCTGGTCGACATGCCGGGTTATGGTTACGCCGAAGCGCCAAAGGAACAGGTCGAGAAATGGACTGAACTTGTGTTCAGCTACCTGCAGGGCCGCGTCACGCTGAAGCGCGTCTTCCTGCTTATCGATGCGCGTCACGGCATCAAGAAGAACGATGAGGACGTTCTGACGCTCCTCGACAAGGCCGCGGTCTCCTACCAGATCGTGCTGACCAAGTCCGACAAGATCCACATTTCGAAGGTCCCGGCCCTGGTGGAGGCAACGCTTGAAAAGCTCAAAAAACGCGCCGCCGCCTATCCGGACGTGATTGTGACCTCGTCAGACAAGGGCACCGGTCTTGCCGGCCTGCGCGACGCGGTCCTCAAGGCGATTGACCTGTCGCCGGTTGGCTGAATCAAGCCTTGACCGGCGCCAGCAACCGCAACGCATTCATCGTCACCAACACGGTCGCGCCGGTATCGGCAAGGATGGCGGGCCACAGGCCGGTGATGCCCATGATGGTGGTCACCAGAAACACCGCCTTGAGGCCAAGCGCGATGACAATGTTTTGCGTGATGTTTGACATTGTGCGTTTCGAAAGATCGATCATTCCCGCCACATCAGCGACGCGGCCATGCAGGACGGCGGCGTCCGCTGTTTCCAGCGCCACATCCGTGCCGCCGCCCATGGCGATGCCGACATCAGCGGCGGCAAGCGCCGGAGCATCATTGATGCCGTCGCCGATTTTGGCAACGACAAAGCCTTGGCGCTGCAATTCCCCAACAATGCGCTGTTTATCCTCTGGCATCAGATCGGCGCGCACTTCCATGCCGAGCTGTTTGCCGATGGCCGTTGCCGTGCGCTGGTTGTCGCCGGTCAGCATGACGGTCTTGATGCCGGCGTCCGTCAGCATCTTGAGGCCTTCGACCGCATCAGGGCGCGGCTCGTCGCGCATGGCGATGGCGCCGGCGATTTTGCCTGAGACCACAAGCACGGACACGGTCTTGCCCTCGTCGTTCAGCGCCTGGATGCGGGCCGTCTGGTCAGCGGAAAGCGCGGCGCGCTCATGTGCGGCCTTCGGCGAGCCAAGGAACACTTCCTTGCCTTCCACGATTGCCGCGACGCCCTTGCCGCCGATGGCTTTCGCGTCCCTGGCGGGCAGGACAACCGTCTTTTCTTCCGCTGCCCTGGCAAGAATGGCGAAGGCGAGCGGATGGCTGGAGCCGGTCTCAAGCGCCGCCGCCAGTTTCAGCACGTCCGCCTCGCTGCTCTCAAAGGCGAGAATGTCGGTGACTTTCGGCTTTCCGGCGGTCAGCGTGCCGGTCTTGTCGAAGGCGACGGCGGTGATTTTGCCGAGTTGCTCCAGCACCGCGCCGCCCTTCAAAAGCATGCCGCGCCGCGCGCCGGAGGCGAGCGATGCCGCAATGGCGGCGGGAACGGAAATTACCAGCGCGCAGGGGCAGCCGATCAAAAGGATCGCAAGGCCCTTGTATATCCATCCGCTCCAGTCGCCGCCAAAAAACAGCGGTGGAATAGTGGCGACCAGCGCGCCGGCGGCCAGAACGCCGGGCGTATAATATTTGGAGAACTTGTCGATGAAGCGTTCGGTCGGCGCCTTGCTCTCCTGCGCCTCCTCGACGAGCTTCACGACGCGGGCGATGGTGTTGTCGGAGGCCGCCGCCGTCACTTTCACCCGCAGCGCGCCATCGCCATTCACGGTTCCGGCAAAGACATTGGCCTCGCGCCCCTTGTTGACCGGCGTGCTTTCGCCGGTGACCGGCGCTTCGTCAATCGAACTTTCTCCCGATAGAATGACACCGTCGGCGGAGATGCGGTCGCCGGGGCGGATGAGAATAATGGCGCCAACTTCAAGGCCCTCGGCGGAAACCTCGACCGTCTTGCCGTCGCTTTCCAGCCACGCCGTCTTCGGCACCAGACTGGTCAGCGATTGAATGCTGGCGCGGGCTTTTCCCGCTGCCACGCCTTCGAGCAGTTCGCCAATGAGGAAGAGGAAGACGACAGCGGCGGCTTCCTCGGCGGCATTGATGAAGACGGCGCCGACAGCGGCGATGGTCATCAGCATTTCAATGGAGAAGGGCGTTCCGGCAAAAGCCGCCATGACGGCGCGCCGCGCGATCGGAATGAGGCCAACGAGCATGGCGGCGATAAAGAGATATCTGTCCAAGCCCGGCACGAGCTTGCCGAGACCATAAGCTGCGACCAAGGCCGCGCCGCAGGCGATGGTCAGCCTGCCTTTGCCGCTCTTCCACCAGGGCCCGCCTGAAAAGCTCTCCGCCTGTCCATGCAGATCGGCAGCCTTATCGACATCAGCCTTCTTTTCCGCAGCGTGGTCATGGCCCTCATGGTCGTGCCCGTCATGCGCACCGGCCTTCGGTTCCGGCTTTCTTGCGTTTTTGGCAAGGGCGGCGACCTGGTAGCCGAGGCCGGTGACCTTCTTCTCCAAGGCAGGTAGATCGCTCGATCCGTCATGGCGGACGGTCATTGTGCCCGCCGTCACCGAGACGCTGACGTCCGTAACGCCCGGCATGCGGCGCACGGCGGTGTCGATTTTTGTGGCGCAGCTGGCGCAGTCCATGCCCTCGATGCGGTAGCGGCTGCTGATGCTTGATTCGGTCACTGCCAATTTCCTTGATTTTGATTTCACCTTCCTACATCCTCTAGTCACTAGAGGAGCAAGCGGAAAAACATGCAAAACATGGCCATTGGCGCGGCGTCGCGGCTAAGCGGGGTCAAAATCCCGACAATCCGGTATTATGAAGACATCGGCCTCCTGCCCTTGCCCGCGCGGAGCGAGGCGAACCGGCGGTCTTATGGCGAAACGGATGTGCGCCGTCTCGCCTTCATCCGCCATGCGCGCGAGCTTGGTTTTGAGATTGACGCCATCCGCGCGCTGGTGACCTTGCAGGACAATCCGCTGCAATCCTGCGGCACGGCGGACGCCATCGCCAAGGCGCGGCTTGAAGAGGTCAACCAGCGCATCCGCAGTCTCACGGCGCTGAAGAGCGAGCTTGAACTCATGGTGGAGGGTTGCAGGCATGGGCGGGTCGGCGAATGCAAGGTGATCGAGATTTTGGCTGATCACGGCAAGTGTGCGCATCCGGCGCATTGAAATGCTCCGGCATCCAATCGCTGACTATGCGGCCTTGAACGTCAGGGCCAGGCCGTTCAGACAATGGCGCTTGCCGGTCGGCGGCGGGCCGTCATCAAAGACATGACCGAAATGCCCGCCGCATCGGCGGCAGTGGATTTCCGTGCGTGCGCCAAACAGCGAACTGTCCTCTTTCGCGCCGATGGCGCCGGGCAGCGAATCCCAGAAGCTCGGCCAGCCGGTGCCGGACTCGTATTTGGCGTCCGACGAATAGACCGGCAGGTCGCAGCCGGCGCAATGAAAGGTTCCCTTGCGTTTTTCGTTGAGCAAGGCGCTGGTTCCCGGGCGCTCGGTGTCTTCTTCACGCAAAACCCGGAACTGTGCATCTGACAAAATTGTGCGCCATTCCTCTTCGCTCTTTTCAACTTCAAACTTGCCGGCTGCAGCGTTTGCCGCAGAGATCATGCCAAAGTACCGGCTTGCGGCAGCGGGCACTGCCAGTGCGCCAAGGGCGAGAAAGCTGGTCTTGAGAAGGTCGCGGCGATTCATCATTCTATTCCTTATGGGAGGCCCGCCCGTGGAACCGAAACCACGGGCGGGCGCAGGCAGGTCTTTATTGGGGCAGTTATACCTGCCTGCGTGTTTCAAGCCGAAATCACATCTTCGGGAGAAGAACCTTGTCGATGACATGAATGACGCCGTTTGACTGGTCAACATCGGCGATTGTCACATTGGCGACGCCGCCGGCCTCGTCGGTCACGGTGATCTTGTCGCCGTCAGCCTTCAGTGTCAGTTCGCAGCCGCCGACGGTCTTGACCTTGTGTGCGCCGCCGTCATCCATGACCATCTTCTTGACAGCATCGGACATGGCTTTGGCCGCCACAACATGGCAGGTGAGAATTTTGGTCAGCTGATCCTTGTTTTCCGG
>JANNRN010000124.1:0-3939 GCA_031401375.1 Phyllobacteriaceae bacterium
TCCCGCCAAATTGCCAGATCAGCCGTTGAGCGCAACCCGTCCGGTGACAAAATCATAGATGGCGCGGCGTATTGCCGGGTCCTGCAGCTTGCCGACGGGGAGATAGAACGTCACTCCATCGTGATCGGCCAGGATGATCGATCCGTTCCTTTCCTCGACACGGTCGAACGAAGACCAAAGAAAGCGCTCGAAACTGTCACCGGCGATCGCCGTCAAGGCGTTCTCGTCAAAGGCAAATGTCGTGCGTCCGGGTTTTGGTTCGGGGACAACCTGCCCGCCGGGCACATCACGGGCCATGATCTGCCGGTCCTGATCACTTAACTCAACGCTGAACTCGCGGATCATTGTCAATTTCCTGATTTGGGCTGCTGTTGCAGGCCCGCAGATTCTTGCCTGAAAACTAGGCGCGCATGGTTTAGAAAAGCTTCACTTGCGCGAAACCAGCAAACTCTCCTTGGAGATGGTGAGCATTTGGTTTTAAGGTTTCCTCAAATTGAATCGGCTGCGCATGGTTGGTTCGCTCTAGCGATCGGTGGTCACATTCACGACACCAGAGCGAGATCGTTTCAAATGGAGAATAGGCCTTCGCTTTGACGCCCGAGCCGGAGCAGAAACAGGCGACTGCCAGTCAATGGACCCGCTCATCACTCGACACCCTCTCAAGGCATCATCGTCACGGCATGGATCCCGGATTCCGCTGCGCGGCTCCGGGATGACGAAGGGATTGGGGTCGAAACCAGACCTAACCGCCTTCGCGTGCCACGGCCCATTTTCACTTTCGTCATCCCGCAATTGCGCAGCAATATCCGGGATCCATGCCTCGATGGTTGAACACATATCCGGTGTAGAGGCCCGAGCTGGAGCAGAAACAGGCGGCTGCCTGTCAATGGACCCGCTAATCACTCGGCACCGCACCCTCTCAAGGCGTTATCGTCACGGCATGGATTCCGGCGCGGCTCCGGGATGACGAAGGGATTGGAGTTGAAGCCAGATTTGACCGTCTCCGCTTGCCAAAACCCGTTTTCACTGTCGTCATCCCGCAATTGCGCAGCAATATCCGGGATCCATGCCTCGATGGTTGAACACATATCCTGTGTAGAGGCTGCGGTTCCATTTGAGACGATCCTGCTCTAAAATTCGCGGCGGATGGCTTGATGTTTGGACGCCGGCAGGCTCAAGGCCTGATGCGAATTTCTCAGGCGGGAGTTGGCCGGCGTGAACGAATCGATTCCGATTATCAAAGCCGTGTCGGTGGCGGTGCTGGCCGGCGGCGCGATCCTGCTGGTCGAAAGGGCGCGCGAACCTTCCAAGGGCAAATATGCCTTTCCCGGCGGACGCGTCGAACTGGGCGAAGCCCTGGAAGATGCCGCCCGGCGCGAACTTGGCGAGGAAACCGGCCTGGTTGCCGCGACACTTACCGAGCTTGTCACACGGCACATTCCCGGTAATGGGTGCATCTATGAATTGACGGTGTTCCGCACTGACGCGGTGAGCGGCGTCTTGCTTGCCGGCGACGATGCCGCATCGGCCGGCTTTTTTGATCGCGAAGAGATTGGGAGGCTGCCGATGTCGCTGTCGACACTCGAGGTCATCGACACTTTGCTGGCGGAATGAATTTTGACATAACGATTAACGCTGACAATCATCTGTTGACGATCAGTGTTGCGGCGAAATGGCAATGGCCTCACAATAAGACGATGCAAGAACGATTTTCCCTTCCAGGCGTTTTCCGGGCTGCCATTGTCGCCGCCGCCTTGCTGTCGGGCCCGGTTCAGGGCCAGGCAAATCCGGGTGATCCTCCCTATCAGGAGAAAATTGAACGCCTGTCTGAAATCCTCGGTTCGATTCACTACCTGCGCAATCTCTGCGGCGAGAAGGGCACGCTCTGGCGCGACAAAATGGATGCCTTGCTGAAGGCGGAAAATCCGCCAGCCGAGCGGCGCGCCCGCATGATTGCAAGTTTCAACCGCGGTTTTCGCTCGTTTGCCGGCGCGTATGACAAATGCACCGCCGGCGCGACGACAGCCTTGTCCCGCTACGGCACGGAAGGCACCGCGCTGACCAATGAGATCGTACTGCGATACGGTAATTAGCCTTCCGTTAACTTTCCCCAAGAATTCATGCGCATCCACTTGGCGAGACCGCTAAAATTTGTGCTAGTGTCTTAACGGGACTTTAACGGCATCATGGCCGGGGATGACACAGATGACCTCGACCGAGGCGGAACTCAAAGAGAAAATCCACGCGGAAAAGCGGCTTGCGGCACTGGAGTATCAGAGCGAAGCATGGGCTGATGGCATCGCCGAAGGAATTGATCCGGAGATTCTCGCCGCCGCAGCGCTCGAAACCGCCCTTTGTGGTCTGGTTGAGGACTGCGGTGAAGCCGTTGCTGCCAAATTGTTGGAGAGCGTCAGAGTGAAGCTGGAAACCGGCGCGTTTAGCGGGTATCAGTTCCTCAACTGAATTTCAGCGAACGGTGCCATTCATGACGTTGCCGAACAGTGACCAAATGCGGCGTTGGCGATTCGCCTTGGAGCGGCTGCTTGGCGCGTGCCTTATCATCGCGGCGGCGTCCATGACGGCCCAACCCTCTTTGGCGCGAACCTTGCCGCCCGAACAATTGGCGTTGAGCGAAATCAAGCGCGAGGAACTCCCGGCGCCGGGTGCTGCTTCACCGGCAATTGAACCGACAAATCCGGGCGTCGTTGTTCCTGCCCCTGAGCCAGTGGCGCCTGCCGCGGATCCCGCCGATACGACGGAACCGGCGAGCGAAACCCCGGAGCAACCAGCGCCGGAAGAAACGCAAGGCGCGGATCCGGCGCGGCCGAATGCCGATCCGGATGCCCCGGTTCCCGCAATCGAGTATGACCTCGCCAAACTGCCGGCGCCGGTAAAGGAATTGTACGACAAACTTGTTGCCGCTGCCCTTGCAGGCCAGGTCGAAGAATTGCGGCCCCTCATCAAGAGCGGCGATGACGCCACACAGCTGTCACTTGGCGGCGTTGACGGAGATCCAATTGCCTTCATCAAGAGCCTGTCTGGCGATGAGGGTGGACAGGAGATCCTGGCTATCCTGCTCGAAGTGCTGAATGCCGGTTATGTCCACCTCAGTCCCGGCACGCCGGAGGAACTTTACGTATGGCCGTATTTCTTCGCTGTGCCCCTCGACAAATTGACCGAACAGCAGCGCGTGGAATTGTTCAAGCTCGTCACTTCCGGCGATTACGAAGACATGAAGTCGTTTGGCTCGTACATATTCTACCGGGTCGGTATTTCGCCCGACGGGCAATGGCGGTTTTTCCTCGCGGGCGAATAGGGTCAGGCGGGCAGCGCTTCCTGAAATGTGATGGGTTCGCCCTTCGATGGCGTGACGATCTCGCCTTCCCACATGACACGCCTGCCGCGAATGACAGTGCCGACCGGCCAGCCCTGCACTTGCTTGCCGTCATAGGGTGTCCATCGCGCGCGCGAACCGATCCAGGCGTTTCGAATGGTTTCGCGCCGGTTCATGTCAACCAATGTGAAGTCGGCATCATAGCCCGCAGCGATGCGGCCCTTGCGGGCAATGCCGAAAATCCGGTTCGGGCCATGCGAGGAAAGATCGACGAAGCGCTCCAGCGTCAGCCTTCCGGCATTGACGTGGTCAAGCATGACCGGGACCAGCGTTTGAACGCCCGTCATGCCAGAAGGCGAGGCCGGGTAGGCTTTCGCCTTTTCCTCCAGAAGATGGGGGGCATGGTCCGAACCCAGGACGTCGACAATCCCCTGCCCTATGCCTTTCCAGATGCCGTCCCGATGCGCGTTGTTGCGCACCGGCGGGTTCATCTGCATCAGCGTGCCAAGGCGGGCATGCTCGTCGGTCGACAGGGTCAGATGATGGGGCGTCGCCTCGCAGGTCGCAACGTCCTTGTGCGCACTGAGGAAGGCGATCTCTTCGGC
>JANNRN010000125.1:0-8993 GCA_031401375.1 Phyllobacteriaceae bacterium
TTTCTTTCAAACGAATGGCACGAACACTGGATGGCCGCGAATTTGAGCATCCTTGCCGCCGTCAGGTTTCATTCACCGCAACGGCGGGATCTGGCCCAGGGGAATGATGCCGATCGCGGCGCGTCCCTTGCGGATGGTGATCTCAATTCGCGGGTCTTCTCCCGGCTTGGCGGTTGAAGCGGCAAGCGACAACGATGGCGTCACGTAAGACGCGATCTCGGGGGATATGTCCTGGATGGTTTTGCCGAGCTTGTTGGCTTCGCTGAAGGAAAGGGACACGTCAGCATCAATGAGGCCCTCATCACTGATCTTGATCGGACCGCTCAACTGAAAACCGCCGCCTTTTGTAAACTGGAGCCTGATGACGCGGATTTCTCCGCTTTGTGCGAGCAGCAGTTTTCTGACGTCCCGCTCTGTTGTCGCAGCAAGGGCGACCCCGTTCTTGATCTGAACATCCGCGTTCAGGTCGAACTCAGGGATGACGCGCCCGTCTGCAATGGCCGGGTCAACAAGCATGCCCAATACCGATACCGCCAGATCAACATCCTCGTCGACTGTGCGAACATGCAGTTCGGCGTTCCGCATCCTGACCACTTTTTCTGTCGACCGGGAACGCAGGACAAAGCTCAGATCCTTGCCCTCAACAGAGACGCGTTTTGGAATGGGCCGGGCGATCCTGGCGCTCGCACGGAGCAAGGACCAACTTGCAAGCATGCTGCTGCCCCCCGGAAGCGCAAGCTCAAGCGGCCCTTCCAGTTCGACGATTGCCTGCGTCGGATTGTAGATCTGTGCCGCGGAGCGAAACGCGCCGAGACGCACAGAGATTTGCTGCAAGGAATCCTCGAACGCGACCTTGTCGCAGAACATGCCAACGCGAAACGGAAACCCGCGAATGTCAAGATTGGTGCAGTCAGCAGTCTTGCCGCTCTGGCGTAGCTCAGCGATGGACGCGATGAGCTCCGTCTTCAAGCGCGACGCGCCCCAGAACCATGCGCCAGAATAGAGCAAAGCAAACAGAATGACGCCAATGCCAAGGACCTTGATACGTCGCGAGTACTTTGACTTGTGTTGCGCGCTTGACGCCATGTTCACGCACTCATATCGGAGTTGGAGGAAATCACTTCTGGATGTTCCCCTTGACCAGCACAAGTGGCGATTTTTGGGTTTTCGGCTACGGATCACTGATGTGGAATCCGGGCTTTGCCCATGAGGAGGCAATAAAGGCGCGGTTGTTCGGCTATCGCCGGGCGCTGTGCGTGCGCTCGCGCGTCTATCGCGGGACACCGATAAGGCCTGGATTGGTCATGGGGCTCGATAGCGGCGGTTCATGTGTGGGCATGGCTTACCGGGTTACACGGGACCGGCAGGAGGATGTCGTTGAATATCTGCGCAACCGCGAAATGATCTCATATGTCTACAGGGAACGGTATATCCCGGTCATGACGGCTGACGGGCGCAGGGTGCCGGCGATGACGTTTGTCGCAGAGCGCCAACACGAACAGTTTGCCGGGCATCTCAGCGTTGAAGAAGCTGCGGAAATCGTGCGAGGCGCCAGCGGAACGGCGGGACCGAACGAAGAATACGTGTTCAACACCATTTTGCATTTGCGCGAAATTGGTATCCGCGATCATTGGCTGGAAGGCGTGGCGCAGCTTATCCGGGGATCGTGACGCCAAGTTCCCGCAGCCGCCGTTGCGCGGAAGGCGGCATCGGCGGCGGGTTGGGGCCGGTTGCGGCAGCGACGAGAAATTCATCGCACGCAGCTTCCGTCACGCGCTTCAACTCTTCCAGAAATGCCTCCTTGTCGAGGCCAGGCCCAATCGGGGGCAAGACGCGGCATCGAATCGTGCCCGGATAGCGCAGGAACTTCCGGCGCGGCCAGTAAAGCCCCGCCACGTGCGCGATCGGAATGACTGGAAGGCCAAGTTCGCCGTAAAGATGCGCCACCCCGTACTTGTAGGAAGGCTCGTCACCCGGTGCTCGCCGCGTGCCTTCCGGATAAATCATGATCTGGCGGTTGTCGGCGACTGCCTTCTTCGCTCCGGCGGTGATGGAGTTGAGCGCAATCGAGCGGCTCCCCCGATCAATGGGGATCATTTTCATCTTGGCGACGTACCAGCCAAACATGGGAATCCACATCAGTTCGCGCTTGAGAATGTAAACGGGATCCGGCACGCGCGGCACAAAGGCAAAGGCATCCCAGAATGACTGGTGCTTTGGCGCAATGATGCAGGCCGTGTCGGGAATGTGTTCAAGTCCCTCGATCACATGATCGCAGCCGACGATCACCTTCTGGAGCCACAAGTTTGAACGCGCCCAATTCTTGGGAACGAACCACGCTTTTTTTCGCGGCGTGAGAAAATAGAATGGTGTCATGACAATCATCTGCACGATGATGCTGACATAGAAAGCAAGGTTGAACAGCAGCGAGCGGATCAAAATCATGGCTGGAGCGCTGCCATTTGATGTGGAAGAAGTTCCGCCGCTCGCAAGGGCGATTGGTTTTTTGCCAAGTGCTTCGCAGAGCTCCGCGATCCCGCGTTCAACGCACTCTTCGTGTCCGCGCTCCACCTTGCCACCAAACCCCTCCATCACAACCAGCAAGACGTGCTCCGTCCGCGCTGTCTTGCTTCGTTACACCACGGCAAGAAGGATGAGAACCGGGGTCAAGCTGGTTTCGGCGAGGCAGTCATCGAACTGATCGACGCGGGGACAGGCAAAACACCGCGTGTGAGCGCACCGAGATATTTCAGATATTCGGCGAGCAGGACCCGGATTGTATCTGGTCGCGCCATCCATGAGCCATTGCCAATGTCTGAATTGACGACGGGGTAGGGTTTGGCTTTCAACTTCGGACCTGCCCGTTGAAACTCGAGCAGACTACGCGGCATATGATAGTTGTTGGTCACCAGGATGATCGAGCGAAAACCCTGGTTTCGCGCCCATTTGGCAGTTTGGGCCGCGTTGCCGACCGTTTCGAGCGCCTTGTAGTCAATATCCACGCAGCATTTGAACAGGGCAGGGTTTGCATCGACGGCCTTCATCAACTTTTTCTTGTCAATGGAAGGATGGACGCCGCTGATCAGCAATCGCTTCCCCTTGCCTGCCGCCAGAAGCGAGTAGGCTGCCTCCAGACGGGATTGCCCGCCGGTCAACACCACTATTCCATCGGCGGCATCCACGATTTCAGGTTGGCGCAACGCGCTGACGTGCTCGGCGAAAATGACAAAGCCGAAAAGAAACCCGATGATTGCGAAAAGCAGCAAAGGGCTGACGAAACGAAAAGCCCGGCGCAGTCTGCCGGTTCGGGCCAGACGCACGGATCGCACCGCCGGGGCTTGCGCCAAACCCCGGCCGGAACTGTCTGCGCGAGTCGGATGCGACCTCAACATGACACAGGGTTAACGGGGAAATGTGGCATTGGATAGGGTGACAACCGCTTTGCGTCCGGCTTTGGTCCAGGTGATTTGCATCAACGAAAGAACGTGCCGATCAGAGGTTGTGACGGGCTAACCATGCATTGCAGAACCGCCATCCAGACCCTTGAGAAATCCGATTACCGTCCATCGCGTCGTTTCTGCTGTCAGAATTGTCACGAGCACAATGATGGCCAGTACACCGAAATAGCCTTCCAGCGGAATTGAAAACTGCCCAAAAAGCGCATTGGCCTGGTTTCCCTCCGGCGTTGCAAGATTGAACGATGACCAGATGCCGACAAGAAAGAACACAAGAAGCGCCGAGAGGCCGCCTGTCAGCGCGCCCTTGATCCCGTTGAGCAGAAACCGGTTGCGGAATTCCCGGGCGATGAATTTTGGTTCCGCGCCGACGAAGTGAAGCACCTCGATAATGTCACCATTGCCCGACATCGCGCCACGCGTTGCAAAAACCACTGCCAGCGCGGTCGCCGCCAACACGAGTATCAAAACACCCGCCCCCAGAACGACCATGGTGCGCGCCATCTTGACGAGCCTGTCCACCCAGTTGCGGTGATCATCGACGCTGGCATTGGCGACACTTGCAGTGATGGTCGTTCGCATGGCGGCAAAGTCCGGCGGTGATGCCGGATCGATGGTGACGATGATGAGGCGGGGAACCGGCAGCGACTCGATGTCAAATCCAGTTCCCAGCCACGGTTCCAGCAAGAGCTTGGTGTCCTCGATGCCAACAATTCGAGCGTCCCGCACGCCCGCAAAACCTGCGGCGATGTCGCGGGCGTCCTGCAATGCGGCTTTGATGTCGAAGTCGTCAGCGGGCTTGATCTGGATCGTCGCCTCTCGGGAGATCTGGCTCTGCCAGGTGCTTGCGGTGTCTCTGACGATTGAGACGGCTCCGACCGTCAGGGAAGCAAGAAAGGTCATGATCGCGACAACGAAAACCAGTGCGCTGCCGGCCAGATTTCCCTCGGGGACAATGGAAGCAGGCGCGCCGGCATCGCCAAAGCCAAAGGATTCCGCAAAGCGGCGCCGGGCCTTCTGAAAGCGCTTGCGCATGGCCACGCGGAAATCAGTCATAGATTTCAAGCTTTCCGCTGTTCAAGATCATGCGGCGCGCCTCGACCTGATCCATCAAGGACAAGTCGTGCGTGGCGATGACAACTGCGGTCCCCGAATTGTTGAGCTCCATGAAAAGGCGCAAGAGACGGCGGGCCAATGGCGGATCAACGTTGCCTGTCGGCTCGTCGGCCAGCAGAACCTGCGGCTGATCAATCAGCGCACGGGCAATTGCCGCTCTCTGCTTTTCACCACCCGACAAAACCGGGGGAAGCACATGCAGGCGCTCGCCAAGGCCGACCCATTTCAGTAATTCAATCACATCGTCGCGATAGGAGGCTTCTTCCTTTCCGCGTACGCGATGCGGAAGCGCGACATTCTCGTAAGTCGTCAGGTGGTCGAGAAGGCGAAAGTCCTGAAAAACCACGCCCATGCGGCGGCGCAACAGAGGCAGCTCTTGCGGCGTAACGCTGGCAATATCCTTGCCGAAGGCAGTTATCAGCCCCCGGGTCGGGCGCAGCGCCATGAACAGAAGGCGCAACAGTGAGGTCTTTCCAGCTCCGGACGGGCCGGTCAAAAACTGGAATGACTTCGGCGCAACGTGAAACGACACGTCGCGGAGAATCTCCGGACCCATTCCATAGCGCAGACCAACATTCTCAAACCGGATCAAGCCGCCGTCTCTCGTGAAGGACCATCCGGCGAATCACCGGCAATTTTGGCGAAAATTTAACGCTTTCCGTTTACCGTCAGTTAAGCAAAGGCGAAAGGCCGCACAGATGATAGATGTTCGGCAAGATCCGCGGTTCGGCGAGTTTGAAGTCTTGACGCCGTCCAGACCCGCCGGTCAGGCTGCGCGCGCAGCGGTTTCATCCCTTGAAGTCTATGATGCCGAGTTCGAGACACTGGCTGGCGTAAGCGAAGCGCCGCGGCCTCACGATGCCGCTGTTGAACCGCGCCGCAACATGGCGCGCGACGCGCTTCCGGGAATTGACATGCTGAGGCAGAACATTCCGTTCGACAGCGTGTCCTACTCGCAAGACGGAACCTTCTCGCCCGGATTTGTCGCATTCACAGCCTTTTCGGCCATCGCCGTTTTTTGGCTTTGCGGAGGCCACGTGCTTCTGTATTGACCTCAAAGGCCAAAGCTTTGAGGGATCATCATGACTGTTGTGCGTGGAAAGAAGATCGAAGTGCTTTTCTCGGCCTCCACGATTGCCCGGCGCAATCTGGAACTTGCCAAAGACATTGCCGGCCGTGATTATCACGACTTGCTGGTCGTCTCGATCCTCAAGGGCTCATTTGTCTTTGCAGCCGACCTGATACGGGCGATGCATGACGCGGGCCTTGCGCCGGAAGTCGAGTTCATCACCATTTCAAGTTACGGCGCCGGCACGGTTGCGGGTGAAATCAAGGTTTTGCGTGACATTGACAACAATGTGGCGGGCCGGGACATCATTTTGATTGATGACATTTTAGAGTCCGGCAACACGCTGAAGTTTACGCGCGATCTGTTCCTCGGCCGCGGCGCCCGCAATGTTTCGGTCGCCGTGCTCCTCGACAAAAGCATGCGGCGCAAGGCGGACGTGAAGGCGGATTTCACCGGATTCGAATGCCCTGACTACTTCGTGGTCGGCTATGGCATGGACGTCGGACACGCATTCCGGGAGCTTCCATTTGTGGGAATCGTCACCGGCGACGCCTGATCGGGTCACATATTTCTAATCAAGATTTAGAAGCCTCTCCAGATATCTCTTTTCAAGTTCGGGGCTGAGCACGTTGCCAAGGCGCTTGCGAATGGCTTCAAGTATCTCGCGGGCGCGCTGAATATCGATATCATCGGGAACCTTGGTGTTCAGGCCAAAGTCCGGTCCCGTAGTGGAACGCGGCCTGCCGAGCGGGTCCCTGTCAGCCATGCCATCGCGCTGACCTTCTTGCGACCCGCCGCCTTCCCGGCCCATCGCTTCCTGCATCTGGTTCATCAGGCCCTGGCCGCCCTTGCGCAAGGCATCGAGCGCATCGCTCTGATTAGTCAGCGCCTCGCCGCCTTCTCCCTGACCGAGATTGTTTTCGGCGTTCCCCATGGATTCGCCAGCTTTGCCGAATTCCTCGCCGGGATCCAGGCCAAGGCCGCGCAGAGCGTCCATCATGCCCTGCAGATCGCGGCGCAATTCACCCTGGCGGCCTTGAAGATCGCCAAATGATTGGCCGTTTTGTCCTTGCTCGCCCTCGGATCCCTGGCCCTGGCCATTCTCGCCGGACCGGCCCTGTTGCAATCGCTGGGTCTGGTCCATCAACTCTTGCTGCTGGCGCATCATTTCGCCCAGCTTGTTGAGCTGTTCGTTCATGGCATTGCCATTCTCGCCGCCGGGCTGTTGTCCCCGCCCGGCTTGCAGGTTGTTCATCATTTCGTTGAGTTGGGAGAGAAGCTCCTTTGCTTGATCCCTGGCGCCCTGTTTGGCAAGGTCCTCCAGCTTCTTGAGCATCTCATCAAGTTCAGACTGACTGATGACACGGTCATTGGGGTCAAGCTGTTTGGCCATGTTGGGGTTCTTGCGGGCTTGTTCCGCGAATTCCCGCATGACCCCCTGCATGGCGCTGCGAAGTTCGCGCATGAGCTTTTCGATTTCCGCGTCGGAAGCCCCGTTTTCCAGAGCCTGAGCCAGTTTCTCCTGCGCTTCTTTCAGACGCTTCTGTGCCTCCGACAATCCGGAATTCTCGATACCGTTGGCGATTTGCCACAAATAGGCAACGACATCGCGCAATTCGTCGTCGTTGCGCGCCGCCAAAAGGCGAGCGCGAGCAGTGTGCAAGCCAAGAAAATGCGAAGGATTTTGGCCAGTGTCGTCTGGACGGAGCGTCAGCGCATCAAGGAGTTCGAGAACGCGCGATTTACGGTTGGCGTCCATGGCGAGCAAGCGACGATGTTCAACCACGGCCCTTGCGAGGGGATGTGAGAAAATCCGCTCTGGAAGCTTGATCGCGACGGGGCTGGAGCGGCCTTCCTGATTTGCCGCATCAGTGACAGAAAGCGTGACAGTCACCGGCGTGCCCGCCCAAGGATGTTCGCCCAGGTCCTTCTCGGATTTGCCCAGACCATCCTTGGAGGCGCGTCTCGGCGCAGCGAGCTTGATCTCGGGCGCATCAAAGAGTGGCCGCGCACCCGGCAACTGCTTGTCAGCGGCAATAACCGCCTTGCCATTGGCGATGCCGTAATCATCAACGGCCCGGTAGGACAGCGTCAGGGCACCGCTCAGGCCATTTCCCGGGTTGTCCGCGAACTCAACCTTTGGCGGCATGTCGGGGATCACCCGGAACTGCCAATTGCCGACCTCTTGCTCGCCGCTCAAGAGCTGTAGTGTTATGTCGGCCTGCAACTTTGCCTTGAACACGACAGGCTGCAGCACCGCCACGGGAGTTGCCTGCACCGCGGTTCCGCTTTTTCCATTTGCCGGGTTGAGCACAGCGCCACCGAGCTTGACCACTTCGCTTCCCGAACCACCTGTGACGCGCAAAGTAAGTTCGCTGTTTGCAGGGACGGCAAACTTGCGAGTCTCTTTGTTGGCGTCTGAAGTCATAAAAACAGGTGCGCGCCCTGTATAGGCCGGCGGCGTCAACCACGCGTCGACGCGGGGTGGAATCGTCTCGGGCGGCGGCGGGCCATGCAAGATGTCAGTCAAGCCGCCACCGGCGCCGCCTATCGAAAAACCCAGTGCAATAACGGCCAGGAGCACGGGAACAGCACGAAGTGCGAATGGATCCCGTTTGGGCACCTGCGGCCGGGGAAGGTCCGGCGACAAGGCGGCCAGTTGCGCCGCCATGCGACGCTGGTGTTCCCGCCAGAGTGCTTGCCCGACCGGGTCGCCCGCGCCGGAAGGCCGGTCGCTCTGGACGGCGATCGGTTGATGGAGCAGCCGGTTTGCCGCTTCGATGCGCTCAGCCACTTCCTCATGCCGGGGAAAACGCCACGACAACAATGGAAACAGTGTTGCAATCGCACAAACGGCCAGGACACCAAGCGCGGTCCACCTGCCCAAATCAGGAAGACCGCGGAACAGCCCGAACCACGAAAGCGACGCAAACACCGTCACCAGCAGCAGGAGTGGCAACAGACGCGGCCAAAGCCTCTCGAACGCCATTGCGCCGAAAGTGGCCAGTCTTGCCCGCGAAAGATTGCCGGGGCTTTTTTTTGCGACGGGTTCTGCGCCGTGGTTTTCCATCACATAAAAGATAGCACGGTTCGTGGCGAAGGCGAGGCGGTCACGAAGAATTTGATCGGCCCGAGCATTTCCAGGAAAAGTGGAAACCGGTTTTCCGTCCGGAAATGCTCAAACAAATGGTTGGAGCTAGTCAGCGATTCAAAGAATCGATGAATGACTCCACGGGTCACAGCCAATCCGGCAGTGAATCGAGCGCGATCAATTCGTCATAACTCAGTCGTGGCCGTATGACGTGAAACTGTGTCCCGTTGACCAGAACTTCGGGCACAAGAAGGCGCGAATT
>JANNRN010000126.1:0-1906 GCA_031401375.1 Phyllobacteriaceae bacterium
CCTGGCTTGGCCCGCATCCGGCAGCGTTGCGACCCAAACCGGGGTTTGCCGCGCCGATTGCACCAATTTGCCCGATACCGGCAGACGCGCGCGTCCGTCCAGGACAATGCGGATCGGCGAGCGGTCCGCAAGTCCGGGCAGACGGCAGGTCAGTTCCGGGTCGTCGTTCAGCGCTGTTTCAACACCAACGAGGATCACATCGCTTTCGGCGCGCATCAAATGCACCATGGCGCGCGACACCGATCCGGTAATCGCCACCTGCCCCGCTCCTGTGCTCCCGATCATGCCATCGGCTGAAATGCCAAGTTTCAGAGTCACTTCCGGGCGTTTCTTCACAGATCGAGTCAAATAAGGCGACAGTCCTTCACGGGCTGCCACGGTGTGAACGCCTTCGGCCACTTCAATCCCGGCGCGCCGCAATATGTCTGCGCCCTTGCCCGAGACACGCGGATCAGGATCGCCTGCGGCAATCACGACGCGGGTGATGCCCGCCGCAATCAAGGCTTGCGCGCATGGCGGCGTACGTCCGTGATGGGCACAAGGCTCCAGCGTGACATAAGCGGTCGCGCCCCGTGCGCCTTCGCCTGCCTCAGTCAGCGCCTCGGTTTCAGCGTGCGGGCGCCCGCCGAGCGCGGTGATGCCACGCCCGATGATGATGCCATCTTTGACGATCAGCGTGCCGACCGACGGATTGGTGCCGGTGCGGCCGAAATGCTGGCGGGCGAGGCGAATGGCCGTAGCCATGAAGCGATGGTCGGGAGATTGCTGCGCGTGGGTTGGAGTGGGATTTTTCATCGGCGGCCATCCCCTGCCGGATGCCTGCCGGGGAGGTTCAACGTTATTCTCGAACCCAATCTGCACGCGACCGGTGCACCCCCCTCTGTCCTGCCGGACATCTCCCCCCAAGGAGGGAGATTGGCAGCTCCGCCGCCTCGCCTTTGCTTGCATGGGTTGAAGGAAAGGTGAGACGGCGCCGCTTGAAAATCTCCCTCCTTGGGGGGAGATGTCCGGCAGGACAGAGAGGGGTGCAGCGGTCGCGCGCAGATTGGCGGCAGAACGCGCCGCGCGCGACCCGCTATCCCGGAACCATGGGTGAGGCTACTCATCCGGTTTGGGCACAGCATCCAGTTCTCCGAGAATCTTCTGGAAATCCTGCGGTGACCTAAAATCAGAATACACCGAGGCATAGCGGACGAAGGCGACGTCATCGAGCCCCTTCAAGGCCTCCATCACCAAATGGCCGATGTCGCCTGTGGAAATCTCCGCTTCGCCGGAGCTTTCGAGCTGTCGCACGATGCCCGACACGGCGCGTTCGACGCGTTCTTCATCCACCGGGCGCTTGCGCAGGGCGATTTCAAACGAGTGGTGCAGCTTTTCGCGGTCGAACAGCACTTTGCGGCCGGTCTTTTTGGTGACCATCAATTCGCGCAGCTGCACACGCTCAAACGTCGTGAAGCGGCCGCCGCAATCGGGACAGATCCGGCGCCGGCGGATGGAGGAACCATCTTCGGCGGGCCGCGAATCCTTCACCTGCGTATCGGGTGACTGGCAATAGGGACAGCGCATAAAGAACCTTTGGAATCGGTTGTTCGTGCGCCCTTATGGCAGATGCGGATAAAGGGGGAAACGATTCGTCAGCGCAACGACCTTTTGCTTGACGCGCGCTTCGACAACCGCATTGCCCTCATCGGAATTGGCAACTTTCAATCCGTCGAGAACTTCGGTGATCAAAACGCCGATCTCCTCGAACTCGGCGGCGCCGAATCCGCGGGTCGTGCCTGCGGGCGTGCCGAGCCGCACGCCGGAGGTGACGAAGGGTTTTTCCGGGTCAAACGGAATGCCGTTCTTGTTGCAGGTGATGTAGGCGCGGCCAAGAGCCGCCTCGGCGCGTTTGCCGGTGGCGTTT
>JANNRN010000127.1:0-2815 GCA_031401375.1 Phyllobacteriaceae bacterium
TTTTGAACCGCAATGGCATCGGCCACGAATGGATCAAGGCGCTGCAAGCGGAACCCTGACGGAATTTGCCCGGCAACCGATTTGGCTGCCGCTGCCATTTTGATTGACAGTTCATTCAAGATGGCTCCAATATGCCCGCACAAAGGTAACGGATCCGATGGGCGGAAATGACGAAAACGCGAACCACCCATAAAAGGGAACATCCATGACCATCCTCAACACAAAAAGCCCTTCAAATCCCAAAGACATTTTGAACACCAGAAGTCTTGTCAAATCCAATGCCCAGTTTCAGAAGGCATTGAAGCGGCTGCCGCTCGGTGTGTCCTCGACTTTCCGCTATTGGGGTGACGAGCGCACCATCTATGTCAAGAAGGGCAAAGGCGCCCGCATCTGGGACATCGACGACAACTGCTATGTCGACTATCGCCTGGGTTATGGTCCGGCCATCCTTGGCTATGCCGATGATCGCGTCGATGAGGCGGCGAGGCAAGGCATGGAAGTCGGCGGCGTTTTTGCCTTGTCAACCGAGCGCGAGCTTATCGTTGCCGACCGCATGGCCAAGATGGTCGAGTCCGTTGATCTCGTGCGCTTTTCCAATTCCGGCACCGAAGCGGTCATGGCAGCGCTTCGCCTCGCCCGCGCCTTCACCGGACGCGACAATTATCTCTTGATTGAAGGCAGCTATCATGGCCTTTTCGACGCCGCCATGTGGATGTCGAACATGGATGAATGGGAGCCTTCGAGCGGACGCGATCCGGAGAAAGTCCCTTACTCGCGCGGTGTTCCCCAAAGGCTGAAGGAACTCGCTTTCCTGACGCCGATGAACGATCTCAACCGTCTGGAAGACGTCTTCAAAAAGCACGGCGGCACGATGGCGGCGATGCTGCTTGAACCGATCATGGGCAATTGCTGCTCGATTTCCGCCAGAACCGAATTCGTCAAGCTTGCCCGTACGCTTTGCGACAAATACGGCGTTCTTCTCATCATTGACGAGGTGAAGTCCGGCTTTCGTGTGGCGCGCGGCGGCGTTCAATCGCTGCACGGCGTCAAACCGGACATCTCCACTTTTGCAAAGGCGATGGCCAACGGCTATCCGATCGCCGCAGTCTGCGGGCGCGAAGAAGTGATGCGCACTTTCCGTTATGGCGGCGCCGCGCATGGCGGCACTTACACGGCCCACTCGGTGTCACTTGCCGCTGCCGAGCGCTGCCTGCAGATACTTGACGAGACCCCCGCCCTCGAGACCCTTGCCGCGTACGGCGAAAAACTGAAAGCCGGGATCAAGTCCATTCTGGACCGGCGCGGCATCACCCATTCGTTCACCGGACACCCGTCGATGTTTGGCCTCTTTTTTGCCGAGAAGGCGCCCGACAATTATCGCGACTGGAAGAGATCGGACTATTCGTTCTATGATGCCATGGCCCGCCATTTGCATGACCTCGGCATCATTTGCGAACCGGATTCGCGCGAACCGTGGTTCATGTGCGAAGCGCACGACGCGAGCTGCCTCGCCGACACATTTAGGGCAATGGAGACCGCCGTGGACCTGACATTGGAACAAGTTGAAATGGAAAAACGGGCATGATGCGCTTCGTTTTGTCTCCTCATGTCGTGAACGGCAGCGTCGAAATCGTCGGGAGCTGAAGCGGGGACCCGACATGGACCAGAGTCACAAGATTCATCCCAGCTCTCCGCTCATGGACCATTGCCCGCCTTCGCTGCCGGCGCCCACCTATTGCGACACTGAATGGTTCGCAAGCGAGCAGGAGAAAATATGGTCTCGGTCCTGGGTTTATGCAGGCCGCGACAACGACCTGCCGCCTTCGACGATGCGCAGAATTTCAGTTGGCGGACAAAACCTGATCCTCTTGAAAGATCGGGATGGAAAGACAGCATGTTTCCACAACACCTGCCGTCACCGCGGCGCAGAGCTGTGCCCGGTTGACGAGCGGCCATTCAAGTCAAAACTGATTGTCTGCCCATATCATCAATGGAGCTACGCACTGGATGGAAAGCTTGTCCGCACGCCTTTTGTCTCCATAACTGATGACTTCCGCAAAGAGGACCACAGCCTTCTCTCCGTTCATCTGCGCGAGTGGAACGGTTTCCTCTATGTCAGTCTTGACGGCGAGCCGCCGGACTTCGCTCAAGTGCCAGACCTTGGACCGGCCGCCTTTGACAACTGGCCGATGCGCGATCTCGTCACCGGCCACACCATGGTCAAGGAGCTCGCTTGCAACTGGAAAATCTTCTGGGAAAACTACAATGAATGCCTGCACTGCCCGGGTATCCATCCCGAACTCAGTGACATGGTGCCGATCTACGCGCGCGGATATATGTCTGCCGATGAAGCACCCGACTGGACCCCGGAGTCAGCCGCCAAACCAGCACTGAAAGAAGGCGCACGCTCCTGGACGATGAATGGTCTGCCCTGCGGCCCGGAGTTTCCCGGCTTGACGGAAAGCCAAAGCGCGGCAGGTCAGGTCTTTGTGACCCTGCTTCCCACCATGTTTATTGTGGCCCATGTCGACTACGTGCGCGCTGTGTCTCTGACGCCTTTGGGGCCGGAGCGCACCCAGTTGAAGGCCGAGTGGCTTTTCCTGCCGCAGACGCTGGCGTCACCGGCTTTTGATCTCGACAATGTCGTTGATTTCGCGACTATTGTGATGAGCCAGGATGGCGCCGCTTGCGAGATGAACCAGCGCGGACTTCGCAACAGGAAATTCACCGGCGGTACACTCATGCCGCAGGAGTTCGATGTGCATCGCTTCCATGAGTGGGTGAGGAAAATGCTCCGATGAGCAAATCCTGCTGA
>JANNRN010000128.1:0-3935 GCA_031401375.1 Phyllobacteriaceae bacterium
GTGAGAGTTGGCGCCGGGCTTTCGTGACCCACCAAGTGACAGGTTGAGAAATCGGCGCGATGACTGTGCTTGTGCCCAATCTGTTCCCCGCCATGATGAAGGGCGTCTATTGCGCCACCCCCAACACCCACTCCCGAAAAATCGCCGCCTGCCTCGCGTTCTGCGCATTCTTCCGCGATATGAGATGAAACCCTTCTTCGACGGTGACCTGCAGGTCAAAAGGCGCCACAAGCCTTCCGCTTTGCAGGTCCGGCCCGATCATCGACGTGCGCGCGAGCGCGATTCCAGCGCCTTGGGCGGCGAGTTGGAAGGCCATCAGGGATGTGTCGCATTGCAGGCCGGGGTTGGCAGGCGGCACTTTCACGCCGGCTTTTTTCAGCCAGAGCGCCCAGCCTTCCTTGTAACCGAGGACGTGGATGAGCGTGTGGTTCATGAGATCGGCGGGGCCGCGCAGGCGGTTGCCTTCAAGCAACTTGGGGCAGCAGACCGGCCGCAGCGCCTCGCGGGTCAACCTGTCCGACTTGACGCCGGGCCAGCTTCCCTCGCCGTAGCGGATGTCGAGGTCGAAGGCGTCGCTGCCTGCGTCTTCATTCCAGACGCTGGAAATGAGGCGCAGCGCAATGTCCGGGTGTTTGGCGATGAAGTCCGGCAGGCGGGGGGCGAGCCAGTTGACGGCAAAGCCGATGGCGGCGCGGATGGTGAGGACATCTGTGCGCGGCGGGCCGAAAACCTCGCGCGTTCCGGCGGCCAAGCGCTCGAACGCATCCTGAACTTTGGGGAGGAAGGCCTCGCCTGCCTTGGTCAAACCCAGGCTGCGGGGGAAGCGTAAGAACAGCGGCTCGCCGAGTTTCAGTTCCAAGAGCTTGATCTGCTTGCTTATCGCGGCCTGCGACAGGCCAAGCTCGAGCGCGGCCGAGGTGAAACTCAAGTGCCGGGCGGAGGTTTCAAAGGCGCGGAGCCAAGCAAGGGGCGGCAGTGATTGCATGATTGATCCATAACTTTTTTTGTAGTCATAGACCATACAATCGTCGTTTGACACTCCGGGTGCGCTGCGTTCTAGCTTGGGCATTTCCAGGAGCCTTTCATGTTTTCGATTTTTCCGTCGGCGCGGCTGCGCCCTTCGCCCTTTTTCGACACGACTGTCGCCGAGGGCGTGACCTCTTTCACCACCTATAACAACATGCTGATGCCGACCGGGTTCGGCAAGCCGG
Organism: Phyllobacteriaceae bacterium; assembly: GCA_031401375.1. GTDB lineage: Bacteria > Pseudomonadota > Alphaproteobacteria > Rhizobiales > Rhizobiaceae > JANOYJ01. Next base: position 1,212 of record JANNRN010000128.1, read on the forward strand.
AGGAAGAATACTGGCGGATCATCAACGGGGTGTCGATGTGGGACGTCGCCGTCGAACGACAGGTGCAGTTGAAGGGGCCGGATGCGGCGAGGCTGGCGCAAATCCTCAGCCCGCGCGACTTGAGCAAGTGCGTCGAAGGCCAGGGCAAATATGTAGCGCTGTGCAATCATGCCGGAACGCTGATCAATGATCCGATTCTGCTCAAACGCGCCGATGACCTTTTCTGGCTGTCGATTGCGGACTCCAACATCCTGTTCTGGGCGCGGGCGATTGCGGCGGAGCGTGGGCTGAATGTCGAGATCATCGAGCCGGATGTCTCGCCGCTCGCCGTGCAGGGGCCAAAGGCGGAAGCCGTCGTGGCGTCGATCTTTGGCGACTGGGTGCGAGAACTGAAATACTTCTGGTTCAGGGAGACCGCGATCAACGGCATCAAGGTGGCGGTTGCGCGATCGGGCTGGTGCAAACAAGGCGGGTTCGAGATATATCTGATGGATGGCCGCCGCGGCACTGAGCTCTGGAATATCGTCAAAGAGGCGGGCAAGGCGTGGGATATCGGCCCGGGCAACCCGAACGCGTGCGAGCGCATCGAGAGCGGGCTGGTCTCCTATGGCGGCGATACGGATGATTTCACCAATCCGTTTGAGGTGCGCATGGGCAAATATGTTGATCTCAATGTGCCGGACGATACGATCGGCATTCAGGCGCTGCGCAAGATCAAACAGGATGGCGCAAGGCGGCATCAGCTTGGTGTGGTGCTCGACAACGAGACGCCAACCGGGCCATCGTTCATCTGGTTCGATATTCTGTCGGGCGATAGCAAGATTGGCGCGATGACCAACATCGTCTGGTCATACCGAATGAAGAAGAACATCGGATTTGGGCTGGTATTGGTATCGGCGAAGGCGGGGGACCGGGTGAGTGTATTGCGCGATGGCAAGATGGAACCTGCCACGCTGGTCGAGCTGCCGTTCCTGTGAACGCGAGAGGACAGACTGATGGATATTGAAACGCTTGGCCTTTCGAACCTTGCCATCTCGGTCAGCGACGCGGTGGCGCTGGTGCGGCTGAACCGGCCGGACAAACGCAATGCGCTCGATATCGAGACCATTGAACAGTTGATCACGCTGTTCAACGCGCTGCCACGTTCCGGCGTGCGTGCGGTGGTGCTGGCGGCGGCGGGGGATCATTTTTCAGCCGGTCTCGACCTTGTGGAGCATCACAAACAGGACCGCAGCGCCGCCGAGTTCATGCAGGTGTGCATGCGCTGGCATGAGGCGTTCAACAAAATGGAATATGGCGGCATTCCGATTATCGCTGCGCTGAAGGGCGCGGTGGTCGGCGGCGGGCTGGAGCTGGCGTCGGCGGCACATATCCGCGTTTCGGACCGCTCCACCTATTTCGCGCTGCCCGAAGGCCAGCGCGGGCTGTTCACCGGCGGCGGCGCCACCATCCGCGTCGCCGATCTGGTCGGCAAGGCGCGGATGATCGACATGATGCTGACGGGCCGCATCTACATAGGCCAGGAAGCGATGGATGTCGGGCTCTGCCAATATCTGGTGGAGGACAGCGAGGCCAAGGCGCTCGAGCTTGCGCGCACCGCCGCAAAGAACCCGCCCCTCTCCAACTTCGCCATCTGCTCGGCGATTTCGCATATGCAAAACATGTCGAGCTTCGATGCGGCTTATGCGGAGGCCGTGGTGGCCGGTATTGTCAACACGCAGCCGGCGTCACGGGATTTGCTGGCGGCGTTTGCCAACAAGACAGGAGCGAGAATCAAGCCGGAGTGAGGCAGAGCCCCACTCGCAAATGGGATGACGGCAAGCAGCCATGGCGGCCCTTGATGGCGTCATCGGCAGAACCAGCGTACAACGCCAATTGCGCCAAACCCGAGACAGGTGGTGGACAGAATTACTTTCATTGCGACTTTCATTGATCGTTTTTCCTCTGCAGGTTGCATCGCCATCCCGGCGTTGGAGCAACCATGCTGCGCCGTAAATATAGAGACCTGTGAACATACCATGGTGAAAGGCCAACGGCCTTGGTGGCCGTGATTGTCGGCACGGCAATAGGCGTCAAAGGAATTGCTTGCAGCGTTTGCGGATAAGACAGGGGTTAAGGCTAGGCGTCTGCGTCCCCTACCCCGTTCATCTCCATCATCAAATCCACCATCCGCGGCACGTAGCGCTCGCCATAGCCCATGTTTTCCGCCAACACATAGAGCTGATGCACCTGCTCGGCCAGGAACGAGGCGACGGGGAGGTGTTCGGTCATGTTGGTATAGTAGCGCATGTCCTTGCGGGCGTTTTGAATGGCGAATTTGGCGGCGGTGTCGTCGTTTTCGAGGGGCACCTTGATCAAGCGCTCGAACATGACGGAATTGGCGCCGCCGGCGGTGACGATGTCTTTGAGCGCCTGCATCGACACACCGGCTTTGGTCGCGACGGTGATGGCTTCGGCGGCGATGGCGGCGTGGCTCAGCGACAGGAAATTGTTGATGAGCTTCAGCTGGTGGCCCGCGCCAACGGGGCCGGCATGGATGATCGTGTCGGCAAAGCAATCGAGCACCGGGCGGATATTGGCGATCAGCGCCAAATCGCCGCCAACCATGAGGCCGAGCTTGCCGGCTTCGGCCTCTTTCGGCGTGCGGGTGAGCGGCGTGTCGAGAAAGTGAATGCTTTTGGAGGCAAGGTCTGCGGCGATGCGCAGCGTCGAGGCGGGTTCGGC
>JANNRN010000129.1:0-23412 GCA_031401375.1 Phyllobacteriaceae bacterium
GTCTATTCCGCCGCCATGCCCGGCGTCATTCCCCGCCTGCACTTCAAGCCGGATGGAATTGGCGGATTTCTGTTGATGGTGCCAACCGAACTTGGCGACCTTGCCGGCGAGCGCACGGAGGGCCGGCTGCAGCAGTTCGCACGTCTTGTCGGCACGCCGATGCGCACGGTTGTGGGGTGATAGCGGCGAAACGCTGAGCGAGGCGCCCCCCTCTGTCCTGCCGGACATCCCCCCCGCAAGTGGGGAGATTTTCAAGCGGCGGCGCTTCGGCCTTTTCTGCAACGATGAAAGCAAAAGCGGTGCGACGACGTCGCCAATCTCCCCACTTGCGGGGGAGATGTCCGGCAGGACAGAGGGGGGCGCCTCGCTCAGCGTTTCGCCGCTATCACCCCACAACCGTGCGCATCGGCGTGCCGACAAGACGCGCAAACTGCTGCAGCCGGCCTTCCGTGCGCTCGCCGGCAAGGTCGCCAAGTTCGGTTGGCACCATCAACAGAAATCCGCCAATTCCATCCGGCTTGAAGTGCAGGCGGGGAATGACGCCGGGCATGGCGGCGGAATAGACATAGACAACCCGCATCAGGGCGCCGTGCAGTTTCGCTCTTTCGAACAACCTTTGCGGGACCAGTTGCTTGATCTGCGGCGACAGCGCGTCGTCGATCAATCCCTCATGGCGATAGAAATTGGCGAGCGCCATATAGGCACGGCCGGGATGGTCGATGCCGACAAATGCGCCATGGGCGATAATGTTGAGCGATTGGGCGCCGCGATAGTCGGGATGGGCGCGCCAGCCGATGTCAGCGAGCAGGCAGGCGGCCTCCCGGTAACGGCGCTCATTGGCGGTTTCCTCAATGCCGAGGCGGGCCAGCACCTGGCCGGTCCATTCGGTAAGTTCAAGCGCGTGCTCGGGCGAACGTGAACGCAGCACCGACAATTCATGGGCGGCGGACAGGAGCGGGTCTTCGGCCTGCTCCTGCGTTGACAGCAATGAGTAGAGGTAACCCTCGCGCACGCCAAGCGCTGACATCAGAACGGACGAAGGCTTCATCTGAAGGATAATCTCCAGAAGTACGGTCGCGCCAAAAGCGAGCAGCGATTGCCGGTTGCGCGATACAGTCTGGAAGCCGTGAATTTTCTCGGCCTCGCCCCTGGCGACGCGCCGCAGAAATGTCACCGCTTCGTCATGCGGCAATTCGTATTCGTGCATGACGTGCAGCGGATAGTCTTTCGCGCCCATGTGGAGCTTGGCGAGATTTCGCCACGTTCCGCCGACCGCGTAAAATGGCCTGCCGCTGCCATTAGCCAGCAGCGAGGCGCCAGACAAATGCATCTGGGCAATTTTTGCCGCCTTGGTCAGAGACCCGCCCGACATGTCCGACAACCGCAGTCCACCCAACGGCAGCGTCACGCCGTTGCCGATGTTGGCGCCATTGATGTCAACGAGTTCCAGGCTGCCGCCGCCGAGGTCTCCGACAATCCCATTGGGCCGGTAAAAGCTCGAGGCGATGCCAAGCGCGGAGAAGCGCGCTTCTTCCTGACCGCTGAGAACCATGATTTTGCAGCCGAGAATGCGCTCGGCCTCGGCCACAAACTGAGCGCCGTTTGTTGCCTCTCTGGCCGCGGCAGTGGCGAGCACATGCATGGTTTTCGCGCCCGCCTGCTTCGACAAGGCCCGGAACCGGCGCAGCGCCGCCAGCGCGTTTTCGATCGCTTTCTCGTTCAGCCTGCCGGTGCTGGCGATGCCTTTGCCCAGGCCACAAAGGATCTTTTCGTTGAACAGAACCGTTGGAGAACGGACAATGCCCTCATAGACAACGAGGCGAACCGAGTTAGATCCAATGTCGACGACGGATACGGGTTCACGGCCTTTCAGCCTTCCCTGTGCCCCTGTATCCATTATGGCCCCTACCCCTTGTGCCTGCGCCTTGATCGCTTGCGTTCCGCAATGTCTTTCGGCGCCGAAATCTTCAGTGAGCGACCGCGCCCGGACAGCGAGGGATTGGTCATGAAATATTCCTGGGCGTTGAAAGGCTGCTCGCCCTCTTCCCGCTGGATGCGCCGTGATGTTCCATCCGGCAAGACCGCAAAACTCTGCTCGTTGTCAAGCAGATTGCCCAGCATGATCTGTGAAAGCACCTGCTGATGAACCGTTGGATTGGTGAGCGGCACCATCACTTCGACGCGCCGGTCAAGGTTGCGGGTCATCAAATCGGCGGAACTGATGTAAACGATCGCCTCTTCGGACGGGAGCCCCTTGCCATTGCCGAAGCAATAGATGCGGCTGTGCTCCAGAAACCGCCCGACGATGGATTTGACACGAATATTGTCTGAAAGGCCCGGCACGTGCGGGCGCAGGCAACAGATGCCGCGGCAGACAATGTCGATCTCAACGCCGGCGGTCGAGGCATCATAGAGCGCGTCAATGATCTGCGGGTCGACGAGCGAATTGAGTTTCAGCCAGATCTGGGCCGGCCGCCCGGCCTTGGCGTGCGCGATTTCATCGTGGATATGCTTCATCATGCGCTTGCGCAATGTCAGCGGCGAAACCGCAAGGCGCAGTTCTCCCGCAGGTTCCGCGTAAGAGGTGATGTAGTTGAATATCTGTGCCACATCATGGGCGATATCGGCATCGTCGGTGAAATAGGAGAGGTCGGTATAGATGCGCGCGGTGATCGGATGGTAGTTGCCGGTGCCCAGATGCACGTAATTGCGCAGCTTTCCCTCTTCGCGCCGCACGATGAGCGACAGTTTCGAATGGGTCTTCAGCTCGATGAAACCGAAGACCACCTGCACGCCGGCCCGTTCCAGATCGCGCGCCCAGCGGATATTGGCTTCCTCGTCAAAGCGCGCCTTCAACTCGACCAGCGCGGTTACCGATTTTCCCGCCTCCGCCGCGTCGATCAGGGCGCGTACGATCGGGCTGTCATTTGAGGTGCGGTACAGCGTTTGCTTGATGGCGACGACTTCCGGGTCAAGCGCTGCCTGGCGAAGGAACTGCACCACGACATCAAATGATTCGTACGGGTGATGGACGATGAGGTCCTTCTGGCGGATGGCTGCAAAACAATCACCGCCGCTCTCGCGGATACGCTCTGGAAACCGCGCCGTATAGGGGACAAACTTCAAGTCGGCGCGATCAATGCTGACGATTTCCGAAATCGTCGAAAGCGCCAGAATGCCATCCTTGACCATGACGCGCGCATCCTGGACGCCGAGTTCACTGGTCACGAACGTGCGCAGCGCCTCCGGCATTTCCGCATCAAACTCGATGCGGATCACCGAGCCGCGCCGCCGCCGCTTCAGCGCCGTTTCAAAATGCCGGACCAGATCCTCCGCCTCTTCCTCCACTTCCAGATCGGAATCGCGAATGATCCGGAATGTGCCAAACCCCTTGACGGCGTATCCTGGATAGAGACGCTCGATGAAGAGGCCGACGACCTCCTCCAGCGCAATGAAGCGCACGCGCTGCGCCGGATCGGGCAGGCGGATGAAACGCTTCAGGGCGGTCGGCAGCCGCAGCAAGGCGGTCATGGACTTGTTGTCGCTGCGCCGGGCCAATTGCAGGGCGATGGAAAAGCCGAGATTGGGAATGAAGGGGAAAGGATGGGCGGGATCTATCGACAGCGGCGTCAGCACCGGGAAGATGGAGTCGAGAAAATGATCTTCAAGCCAGGCATGATCCTCGCCGGAGAGCGCGGCCGGGCGGACAATCTCGATGCCGGCGTGCGCAAGTTCGATGCGCAGTTTGGCAAGGCACGCCTGCTGGTCACTCTGCAGGCGCGCTGTTTCGGCGAGCACGCTGGCAAGTTGCTCCAGCGGCGTGCGCCCGTCGGCGCTTTTGGTGGCGATACCTTCGCGCACCTGCCCGGCCAGACCGGCAATGCGCACCATGAAAAACTCGTCGAGATTGGCGGCGGAGATCGACAGGAACCGCAAGCGTTCAAGCAGGGGATGGCTCTTGTTGAGGCTCTCATCAAGGACGCGGTGATTGAATTGCAGCCAGGAGAACTCGCGGTTGACGAACCGCGCCGGACTGTGGCGCATATCCAAGGGCGGCGCAGGCAATTGCTCAGTCACCGTTCCATCAGAAGAAAACGCGTCCTTGTTCATCTCGTTCATCATTCACCTCGCGCGAGTTGTGCAACACTTATCCGGCGAATCATAGCGGGCGCATTTGACAGTCTGATCACAGGTTCCAAAAAACGTGCAAACTGGAATTAACCGCTGACAAAGGCCGGCCGCCCTTGATATAGGGGGTGAAAGCCAACTCCGAAGAGGCGATCCGATGGCAGGTCATGCAGTTCCCCATTTCCAGAATGATTCAGGTCACCCCATCATTGAAATCGGCGTCAGGGAATTCATGTGCATCGGCGCCAATCCGCCATTTGACCATCCGCACGTGTTTCTCGACATGGGGGCGGACGCGGAGAAAGTCTGCCCTTATTGTTCGACGCTGTATCGCTTCAACGGCAGGCTTTCCGCCATGGAAACCATGCCGGCTGGCGCGGGTTATCACGAACAGGCGGCCTGAACGGGCAAACGTCCTTGCCCTCCCCCAACGCGCCGGTGCTGATTGCCGGAGCCGGAATTGCCGGGCTCACTGCGGCGCTTTGCCTGGCGCGGCAAGGGTTTTCCGTCACGGTTTTTGAGCGCTCGCCGGAATTTCAGGCCATTGGCGCAGGCATTCAACTATCGCCCAACGCGACCCGCATTCTGCAACAGTTGAACATTTTACCGCGCCTCGAAGGCAAGGCAGCCAGCCCGGGTCATGTGGCGCTGATCTCGGGCAAAACCCTGAAGCCGCTGCTGACGCTTGATCTTGCCAATGCCGGGCAGCGCTGGGGCGCGCCTTATCTTGTCACCCATCGCGCCGATTTGCATGCCGCTCTTTGCGCCGAGGCTGCGTCACGCCCGGCCATCACCATCGAGACGGGATCAAGCGTGGTGGATTTTCTTGCCAAAGACGATGGCGTTCAGGCCGCAGTTGCGACCGCCGATGGCGGGCACATTGTGCAGGGCGCCTTGCTGATCGGCGCGGACGGCGTCTGGTCATCCCTGCGCGAGAAGATCGGGGCCGGGCCCGCCGCCTTTTCAGGATATGTCGCTTACCGCAACACAATCAGCAGTTCCAATCAATTACCAGGCATTTTGCGCAGCCTTGTCGATGAGACCAAGGTCGCGGCATTTCTGGCGCCGGATGCGCATCTCGTCGCCTATCCGCTCAAAGCATTTTCAGGAAAAGTGGGAACCGGTTTTCCGTCCGGAAATGCGCCAGAACAAGCAAGCAAAGCATTTCCAGGAAAAACGGGAACCGGTTTTCCGTCCGGAAATGCGAAAAAACAAATAGCCAAAGACAGTCAGTCATTTAAGGAATCGATAAACGAGCGCAGCGGCGGCGAAAGCCTCAACCTTGTCGCCATCGCGCGCGGAGCGGCGGGCGAGGCCAGCTGGCAGCGCAGTGAGACCAATGTGTCACTGCCGTCCGCCTTCGGCCTGCTTCATGCGGAACTGGCTGAGTTCCTGATGCCGATGCGCCAATGGTCATCCTGGCCGATCCATGCGGTTCCGCAGGGTGTGAAATGGTCGGACGGGGCGCGCGCCATCCTGATCGGCGATGCCGCCCATGCGATGGCGCCGTTCGCCGCCCAGGGCGCTGCGATGGCCATCGAAGATGCATGGGCGCTGGCAAGCTGCGTTGCCGCAAACCGCGAAAACCCGGCCGCCGCCCTTGCGCTTTACGAAAAACAGCGCCGCCCGCGCATTGCGGCCATTGCCCGGCGCACCGATGCCAACCGCTTTGCCTATCATGCCGGTGGCATGACGGCGCTGGCGCGCGACACCTTGTTCCGCGTCAGGGGACAGAAAATGCTGGACGGGCTCGACTGGATTTATGGGTTTGGGGCGGAAGGCCGCTAGAGCGCATCAGCATTTCACGGAAACGCAGATGCGCTCTACGTTATTGAATTGTCGCGTTGTCCTTTGCTTTTGATGATCCATCAAAAGCGGAAACACTCTAAGCGGCGTTCTCTTTGCGGCGCAGAACGAAATACACCACGATCAAAAGCCCGCCGAGCCCGCCCATGACCCCGCCGATGACCTGCATGATTGTCGTGACCGCATCTTCGAGCGTGCCGCTCGGCTGCATGGCGCCGGACCGCAATTGGCTGGTCAGGTACCAAGCAAGGCCGGCAAGCGCGAGTTCAAGCAGCACTCCGGCAATCATCACCCTTACTGACGGTTTCACGGGCATCTCCTCAATGGCGGCGGACATTGTCTTGGGCAGATGCGCTCTCAATTATTGCACTGTCGCGTTGTCCGGTGCTTTTGATGATTCCATCAAAAGCGGAAACGCTTGCTAGCCGGTGGAGACCACATCAAGCAAGTATGTATTCTCCTCGCGTGATTTCGAGACGTGCTCCCGCGTCACTTCCGCAAAGATCAACGCCTCACCGCTCGCAGGAGCCTTGGAGACAATAATGCCGTCCGGCGCGGCGATGCAGGATTGGCCGGCGTAGGAGAACAAGCTATCGCTGCCGCAATGGTTGACATAGGCCACGAACACCTGGCCCTCAAAGGCGCGGACCGGCACCATGTGCGCGGCGATGAAATCGGCTGCCGTGCCCTTTTGAGTTGCCGTCGGAACAATGACGATATCAGCTCCTGCCAGCGCCACCCGCCGCACGTTCTCCGGGAATTCGACATCGTAGCAAATCAACATGGCCAGCCTCAAACCGCCCAGTTCAACCATGACCAGGCCTGGCTTCTCCGGTTGGAACCATGCCCGCTCATAATCGCCATAAAGATGGGACTTGCGATAGACTGCGCATTTGCCATTTCCGTCCGTAAAATAAGCGCTGTTGTAGATAAAATCGCCGTCCCGCTCGGCAAAACCGGAAATGATCGCCACGCCGCTTTTGCGGGAAATGGCGTCCAGCTGAGCAGTGACCTCACCGCGAGCCGGCGAGGCAATGGAAGGGAACGCTTGTGCCGCACCATAGCCGGTGACGGAAAGTTCCGGGGTTATCAAAAGGTTTGCGCCTTTGCCGGCCGCCTCGTGGGCGGCGGTGGCGATGCGGGCAAGGTTTGCTCCCGTATCGCCGTTAAGACAACGCATTTGCAAGGCGGCGATTTTCATGGCGTTGTTCTTTCGTGAAAGCGATTGCGCAATTCTACCTGCCCTTGTTCCGCTTTGGCGTCATCAAAAGCTCCAGCGACAGACATTCGTCGAGTTGCATTGCCGTCAACGACGTCGCTTCGAGCAACAATTCGCGCATCTTGCGGTTTTCAGCAATCGCCTTCTTGATGATCACCAAGACGTTCGCGCGGCGCTTTGGCCGCAGCGTGACGCTTGCGCCATTGCAGATCAACATTGATTGCATAAATGTTTCGCTATAGCCTTTTGTTTCGAAGGCTACGGGGAACAATCATGCGCTTCGGGGTTCGTGTAACGTTTGTTGCGGCAATTTTGACGACAGCTGCAACCTTGCCAGCGCGTGCCGAATTTGTGCCCGACCCCAACTTCTTTAACTGCACCGACGCCACCGGCTATTACAATGTTGCCGCGACCAATGATTGGCGCACGAGATTGCAGACCAGCGATGCTGCTTCCATGCAGGAGATATCAGGCAAATGGTATGCCGAATTCTTCAGCCAGGAAAACAACATGGCCTACAACAATACCATTACCTATGATGCCGCCGGCGGCATGGAATTTTCGACCCGCACCTGTTCCAGCATCAGTTGTACGGATGATTATGGCCATGGACGCTTTGCCGCCCATCGCGACGCCTCTGGTTGGATATTCGTCACCCGCAATGTGACATCGCAAACGCGCATCAATGCCTGTGGCGGCGGTTACCTTCGAATGGAGAACGGCGTGCTGGTCGATCAGGGCGGAACGCATTGGCGGCGCCTTCAATGAGTGAGGCCAACACGCAAAAGACCAACCCCAAATCACGAAAGGCGTCCCAGCTTTTGTGGCTAAAGGCACTGACGCTGGTCTTTGCAACCGCGCTGTCGTTGCTCGGCAGTTTTGGGCAGTTTCTCTTCATCGAACGTTTTGATGCCACAATCGGCGCGCGCGGCGCCGAGATGCGCGATATTGAGCGACGGGTGGCGACGCTGCGCACCACGCAGAACGAATATTTCAACGCCTATGTGCAGGCCAATCTGCTGTTTGCGCTCAACCCCGCCGACATCAGCGTCAATCGCGGCGTGACCGGGCAAATGTATCGTCTCGCGATTCTCGACCGCGCCTTTCCCTTCCGCGCCATGATGGCTGAAATGGCCATCGCCGGCCTTTTTGAATTCAAAAGCACCAATGACCAGTACCGGACCCTGTCGGAAGCTGCACGGGCGGATTTTGCCTATGAAAGCTACAATGCGCTCAACGCCTTTGAAAAAACCATTCTCGATCAGGCGCTCACGCTGCAATACAGTTTGCAGGACCGGTACTTCACCGCGCAGGACGAAAAAGCTGTTGCGGAGACCGCGCGTGAGAGACGGCGCATTTGGCTGGCGGTGATGACGGCGCTGGGAACGGTGCTGTTGCTTGGCGCGAACTTGATTGAGGAGCGGAAGAAGGTGGCCAGCTAAAGCAATTGCGCGAAAAGTGGAGACCGGCTTTTCGCCCGGACATGCTTGAAAGCAAAAGGAGGTGACAGACGGAAAAGCCGGTCAGACACTTCGCCGCTTGAACCCCGCCCTCAATGCGGAACCGTCAGGCGGCGCTCCAGCCTTCCCCCTTGCGGGGAAGGTGGACGCGGAGCGGCCGGATGGGGGTGGTGCGGGAAGTTCTCTGGCGCAGGAAAATGCGTCAGAGCTTCATTCTGCAAGCCGCAGCATCTTCACCACCACCCCCATCCGTCAGCTCCGCTGACACCTTCCCCGCAAGGGGGAAGGCTGGAGCCAGGCCGATCACCAAGGACGCTATCTCCCACTATGTCTACGCCGTCCTGCATGACCCCATCTACCGCGAGACCTATGCACTGAACCTCAAGCGCGAATTTCCGCGCATTCCGTTTTATCCGGATTTTTGGGAATGGGCCGCATGGGGGCGAAAAGCTGATGGCCTCACATATCGGTTATGAAAGCGTCGAGCCTTGGCCGCTCAACCGCCTCGACACGCCGGACGATCGCGCCCGCGCGGCCGGCGTTGCGCCAAAGGCCATGCTGAGGGCCGACAAGGAAAACGGCATGATCCGGCCATCCGCGAAAAGTTCAACACCTACCGCTTTGCCGATTACAAGGAGAAGGTGATCGACCTTATCTGCCGCGTGACGCGGGTGAGTGTGGAGACGGTGCACGTGACGGAGGCGATGCGGGCGGTGAAGCGGTAGAATGGAGCGCGCCTCCCCTCACCTGCCCTTGATCCGCTTTGGTGTCGTCAAAAACTCCGGCGACAAATACTCATCAAGTTCCTTGGCGGTCAGCGATGTTTCCTCGAGCAGGAGTTCGCGGACCGAGCGTTTTTCGGCGATGGCTTTTTTGGCGATCTCGGAGCACTTTTCGTAGCCGAGCACGGGCACCAGCACGGTGACGATGCCGACGGAGTTCATCACCTGCATGGCGCAATGCGCCTCGTTGGCGGTAATGCCGGTGACGCAGCGCTCGCGCAGGACTTTGGCGGCGGCGGTGAGCACGCGCTGGGATTCGAAAATGGCGTAGCCGATGGTCGGCTCAAAGGCGTTGAGCTGGAGCTGGCCGCCTTCGGCGCACATGGAAATTGTGACATCATAGCCGACCACAAGATAGGCGGCCTGATTGACCACTTCGGGGATGACCGGGTTGACCTTGCCCGGCATGATCGAGGACCCCGCCTGCATCGCGGGAAGGTTAATTTCACCGAAGCCGGCGCGCGGGCCGGATGAGAGCAGGCGCAGGTCCGAGGCGATTTTGGACAGTTTGATGGCGACACGCTTGAGGACGCCTGAAAACATGACGAAGCCGCCGGTATCGGAGGTTGCCTCGACAAGGTTTTCCGAGCGGACCAGCTTTTCGCCGGTGATCACCGACAATTCGGCAATGGCCAAATCGGCGTACTCCGGATCAGCATTGATGCCGGTGCCGATCGCGGTGCCGCCGAGCGAGACCTCGCGCACGAGCGGCAGCGCATCGCGCAACCGGTTGACGTCTTCGCGGATGGTGATGGCAAAGGCGAGAAACTCCTGGCCGAGCGTCATCGGCACGGCGTCCTGCAACTGGGTGCGCCCGACTTTGAGGACATGGTTGAATTCCTTGCCCTTGGCCTCGAATGCATCGGCCAATTGGGCGAGCGCGTCCATGAGGCGATAGGTCGACAGGATCGTCGCCACGCGCAAGGCCGTCGGATAGACGTCGTTGGTCGATTGCGACATGTTGACATCGTTGTTGGGATTGAGCTCGGCGTAACTGCCGGGCTTGTGGCCGAGATGGCGCAGCGCCAGGTTCGCAATGACTTCGTTGGCGTTCATGTTGGTCGATGTGCCGGCGCCGCCCTGGATCGGGTCGATGATGAAGGCGGAATGATGCTTGCCGGCCACAAGCTCCTTGCAGGCGGCGCGGATGGCGGCAGCTTTTTCCTTCGGCAGCGAGCCGAGCTTTTCATTGGCGTTGGCGGCCGCCCATTTGACCTTGGCGATGGCGCTGATGAGGTCCGGATATTTGGCGAGTTTGCGCTCAGAGATCTGGAAGTTCTCCCAGGCTCGGTGCGTGTTGATGCCCCAAAGCGCATCAACCGGGATTTCGACCGAACCCAGGAAGTCTTTTTCGGTGCGCATGGCGGTATTGGTCATGTTGTTTCATCCTGTTGGCTTCTGGCCGTTGGTTTCTGGTTGAAAAGGTCGAGCGACACGCCGAGCGATTGCGGCAGCGGATTCCAGAGGCCGGTGCGCATGCCCGCCGCCCGCAGCATGCGCGCGGCCCAGGTGTTGCAGCTGGCCAGAATATTGAAGCTGCCCTTGGCCTCGAAAAACCGGTCGTAAAGGCCGTAGCCGGCGCCGGGAATGGCCTGAGGTGTCTTCGTCTCAAACGAGCCGGCAATTTGCGAATAGAGTTGCGCCGATTGGTGAATAGATATGCGGAAGGATTTGACGTTGGGAAGGGCGCGATCAATGTCGCCGGCAAGCTCGACATGCAGGGCTGAATCGTCAAGCGTCAGCGCCTTCAGCACCGGGATCAGCTTCACCTGCGACCACGTCGGCGTCTCCATATAGAACGCGCGGCCTCCCCAGCCGAACACCAGCCAGCGCAAGCCCGGCGCATCGAGCGGCAGACCGCTTTGACCAAGGAAACCAAAGGTTTGCAGCACATCGCTGGTTGCTGGAATGGCGATGTCGGTATGGATCGGGTTGGTGATGACCAGTATTTCAACCGGCTTTTCACCATTGTCGGCCAGCGAAAACAAGGGGCGCGGGATCAGTGTTCCGGCGACGAGCAAAACAAGCCCTGCCCCTGTGACGAGGCTCAGGCCTTTGAGAAACTTGCGCATGGTCAGTGCAGGATTTGGCTCAGGAACAGTTTCGTGCGCTCATGCTGCGGGTTGGTAAAGAAGGCAACCGGTTCATTTTGTTCAACAATCTGGCCGCGGTCCATGAAGATCACCCGGTTGGCGACCTGACGGGCAAAGCCCATTTCATGGGTCACGCAAACCATGGTCATGCCGTCTTCGGCCAGCGACACCATGGTTTCCAGGACTTCCTTGATCATTTCAGGGTCGAGCGCCGAAGTCGGCTCGTCAAACAGCATGACGCGCGGGTTCATGCACAGCGAGCGCGCAATGGCGACACGCTGCTGCTGGCCGCCGGAAAGCTGGCCGGGATATTTGGCGGCCTGTTCGGGAATCTTCACCTTGTTGAGGAAATGCATGGCAACTTCGTCGGCCTGCTTCTTCGGCATTTTGCGCACCCAGATCGGCGCCAGCGTGCAGTTTTCCAGAATTGTCAGATGCGGGAACAGGTTGAAGTGCTGGAACACCATGCCGACTTCGCGGCGCACTTCGTCTATCTTCTTGAGATCATTGGTGAGTTCGATGCCATCGACAACGATCTGGCCCTGCTGGTGCTCCTCCAGCCGGTTGATGCAGCGGATCATCGTGGATTTGCCGGAGCCGGACGGCCCGCAAACAACAATGCGCTCGCCGCGCAAAACGCGAAGATTGATGTCTTTAAGGACGTGAAACTCGCCATACCATTTGTGCACGCCGACCATTTCAACGGCGACATCGGTCTCTGAAATTGTCATTTTTGCCGGAGCAGGCGCTGGGTTGCTGGCCATGATGTTCCCCTATTTTCTGTGACTGGTGTCGAGGCGGCGCTCGACGAATTGTGAATAACGCGACATCGAAAAGCAAATGATCCAGAAGACGAAGGCGGCGAAGATGAGGCCGGTCTTCGGCGTCTGGGCCGAAGCCCAATTTGCATCCGAGAAGTTCTGCCGGACAATGCCGAGAAGGTCGAACATGCCGATAATGTAGACCAGACTGGTGTCTTTCAACAGCGAGATGAAGGACGAAACAATGTTTGGAATCACCATCTTGAGCGCCTGCGGCAACACGATCAGACCCATTTTCTGCCAATAGCCGAGGCCGAGGGAATCAGCGCCCTCATACTGGCCCTTGGGAATCGCCTGCAGCCCGCCGCGCACAATCTCGGCCATGTAGGCCGAGGCAAACAACGCGACGCCGATCAGGGCGCGCATGAGTTTGTCGAAGGTCACGCCCGGCGGCAAAAACAGCGGCAGCATCACGCTCGCCATGAACAGGACGGTGACCAGCGGCACGCCGCGAATGGTCTCGATAAAGATCACCGACAGCATTTTGATGACCGGCATTTTCGAGCGCCGCCCGAGCGCCAGCAAAATGCCGAGCGGCAGCGAAACCGCAATGCCGACAAACGAGATGACCAGCGTCACCAAAAGTCCGCCCCAGAGCGGCGTTTCCACTTCAGGGAGGCCCAATCCGCCGGCAAGCAGCACATAGGCAATGAACGGAAAGACCCCGAAAAACAGCAACGCATTCAATGCCTTGTGGGGAATTTTCGGGATCAGCAACGGAACAAAGAGCGCCAAAAACAGCAGACTGGTCAGCCAAAGCCGCCAATACTCGGAAACCGGATAGCGCCCGAACATGAATTGCTTCCACTTGGCGCCAACAAAGGCCCAGCAGGCGCCGGACCAGCCTTCAGCGTGAATGCCGCCCTGTGCAACGGTCGTGCAAAATGTGCGGTCCGTGCCGGTCCACTGCGCATCGATGAACAGCCAACGCACAAGCGCGGGAACGAACCAGACAAGGATCGCGGCCGCTATGACCGTCATTATCGAGTCAATCCTTGTGGCGAACAGATTGGTGCGGGCCCAGTAAGCCAAGCCGCTGGTCTTGATCGGCGGCGGCAGGATCGCCTCGTCTTGCGTGCGGACAAACCCGGTCATGTCAGCGCTCCACCAGAGCCATTTTGGCGTTGAACCAGTTCATGAACAAAGATGTCGTGATCGACAACCCGAGATACACGATCATCCAGATCGCAACGATTTCAATGGCTTGTCCGCTCTGGTTGAGGATTGTCCCTCCCACCGCGACGAGATCGGGATAACCGATGGCAATGGCCAGTGACGAGTTTTTTGTGAGATTGAGAAACTGGCTGGTGAGTGGCGGAATGATGGTGCGCATGGCTTGCGGAATGACCACAAGCCGCAATGTCGCCCCTTCGCGCAGACCGAGTGCCCGTGACGCTTCCGACTGGCCATTGGACACGCCCAAAATGCCGGCGCGGACAATTTCGGCAATGAAGGACGCGGTATAGATGGAAAGCGCCAGATACAGCGAGAGAAATTCAGGCTTGATTTGAAAGCCGCCAGACAGGTTGAAAGTCGAGGCAATCGGAAAATCGAAGGTCAGGGGAAAGCCCGTCAGCACAAATGCCAGAAGCGGAAAGCCAAAGATGAGCCCGAGCGACGTTGCAAGCACTGGAAACTGCTGCCCCGTCGCCATCTGCCTGTCACGGGCCCATTTGCGAACCAGAATTGTCAAGACAATTGCGACCACAACAGACACCGCGATCAGCCAGGCGCCGTCGCCCCAAATTGCCTTGGGCAGGAAAAAGCCCCTGTTGTTGAGAAAACCGCCAAAGGGAAGCTCGATGCTCTCCTTGGGCTGAGGCAAAACGGACAAGACGCCGAAATACCAGAAGAATATCACCAGGAGCGGTGGAATATTCCGGAAAATCTCGACATAGACCGTCGAGAGTTTGCGCACGAGCCAGTTCCTGGAAAGCCGCCCCACTCCGATGGCAAAACCTAAAAACACTGCGGTGATGATGCCCAGAACGGCAATGATGACTGTATTGAGGAGCCCGACAATCAGGGCGCGCCCATAGCTCGAATCGCTGTTGAAAGCGATCGGCGTCTGGGCGAGATCAAAACCACTGCGCCCGTTGAGAAAGTCGAATCCGGACGCGATATTTGAACGCTCCAGGTTCTCGATCGTGTTTCCGATGATCCACCAGACGAACAAGGTCAGGGCGGCAACCATGACCGCCTGGAAGACGAGCCCGCGCACCTTCGGGTCATAGAAAAGCGATGCGCTTGCCCGCCTGTCGGAGATATCAGAAACGGCCATCCAACCCTCCGGTTACAGGTTTTTTTGTATCGCCTTCGGCAGGCGGCGATTACGCCGCCCGCAGTATTTCATTAACAGGTTCAATGCATTAGCGTATTGGCGGGGCGTATTGCAGGCCGCCTTTCGACCACAATGCGTTCAGGCCGCGGGCAATCTTGAGGGCGCTGCCCTGTCCGACATTGCGCTCAAAAATCTCACCATAATTGCCGGTTGCCTTGATCGCTTTCGCCAGCCAGTCATTGTCCAGCCCCATGTCGGTGCCGAGCTTGGTGTCCGCTTCCTGACCAAGCACGCGCAGGATTTCCGGGTTGGCCGACTTTTTCATCTCTTCGACATTGGCCTGGGTGATGCCAAGTTCTTCAGCGGTCAAAAGTCCGTAATGCACCCACTTCACAACATCGAACCACTGGTCATCTCCCTGCCGCACGGCCGGTCCGAGGGGCTCCTTGGAAATGATCTCAGGCAATACGACGTGATCCGCCGGGTTCGCCAAAGCCAGACGTGTTGCATAAAGGCCTGATTGGTCGGTCGTCAGAACATCGCAACGGCCGGAATCATAGGCCGCATTCACTTCCTCGTTCTTCTCGAACACGACGGGATTGTATTCCATCTTGTTGGCCTTGAAATAGTCCGCAAGATTTAGCTCGGTGGTGGTGCCGGTTTGAACGCAGATCGACGCGCCGGAGAGCTGCAATGCAGAGTTGACGCCGGTGATTTTCTTGACGTTGATCATGAAGCCTTGGCCGTCATAATAATTCGCACCAAAGAAATTGAGGCCGAGCGCTGTGTCGCGGTTAAGCGTCCATGTGGTGTTGCGCGACAGGATGTCGATTTCTCCCGATTGGAGCGCGGTGAAACGTTCCTTGGCCGACAGCGGGGTGAACTTCACCTTGGTGCCGTCCCCCAAGACTGCGGCAGCAATCGCGCGGCAATAATCCACGTCAAAACCGGTCCAATCGCCCTTGTCATCCGGCGCCGAAAAACCAGCCAGGCCGACATTGACGCCGCACTGGATAAAGCCCTTGGCTTTGACATCGTCGAGCGTGGTTGCGCCCGCTACGGAGCTTGCCAGCATCAGGGCGGCAGTTCCGAGAATTCCCTTGAAAATCGTCTTGGTCATAGGACTTGAACCTCTTCTGTTACAAATTTCTTCCCGCTCCGGGGATTGCATCGCCGTGGAGGACATTCGTGCCTCTTGATCTATTCAAATTCGGCGTGACTCCCATTCACGTGACTTATGCAATGCCATTATGCCGCACAGGTCAAGCCTTGTTACCCAACTCACGAGAGGATTCTGACAATGATCGCGATAAAGCCTTCAAACCGCCAAGTGTCTGTCCCACAATTCAATCTCGCGGCCATCTGATGCGATTTTCTTCCGCCTCCGGTGCTCACAAAACCGCACCATTTGACTCTCGACATTGAATTCTTGAACAGACTCTAATTTCTCGAGAACGCGCCTTGAAACTGAAGTTTCGGCAGCAAAGCCGGGCCCGCGAGGCGAAAAACCGTGTTTCTGCGCGCAAGAACGCGGGACAAGAAAATCGAAAAGAGGAACCCGAGCCCAAATCCGGCGATAACATCGGAAGGATAGTGGGCGCCTGCGGCGATCCGCGAGAAGGCTCCGGCAAGGCATGCTGAAAAGGTGAAAGGCCGGAGCCTTGGATACCAGAGCACCAATATCGCCGCCAAAGCGCCAAAGGTCGTCGCATGGCCCGATGGAAAACTGGTGAAATCGTAACCGATTCCCCACCGCGAAAAGAAGTCATAGGGGCCAAGTATGTCCACGAATTTCGGCCGCGCCCTGGCGGCAAAAAACTTCACGACATTGGCAAGAATGCCGGAAAAGGCAATCGATGCAAGCACATAGAAGGCTTGAGAGTAGACGAGGGCAAGACGGGCCTTGCCCGACACATGGCGGCGGCGCCAATCCCCCAGACTGATCACCGTCATGATGGCAAGCGCGCTGACAAGATAGAAAGTCGATTTTCCGATGTCGGTATAGGCCGCGAGGAACCGGACAAGCGGTTCGTTGCTTGCGCGCGCCCAGCGAAGGGCCGCTTCATCAAACGGCGCCGCAGCGCCGGCAAGCACCAACACCATGATCGAAAGAGCCAGCATGCGGCCGTCAAAGGCGGGGGACGCACCGGCAAAGGCCTGCCGGTTCAGACGCGAAACAATCTTGCGCCATGTGCGCTGAACCCGCAAATGGACGGGGATGGCTGGAACGCCTCTCTGGTTCTGCGGCCTATCGGCGTTGCTATCCAAATGCACACCCAAATGGTTGGACTTGCGCCCTCCTTACGGCATGGTTAAGCCGAAGAAAACCACAGGATCGAGCCGCATGGCCAAGCAGTCTGACAAGTTACCCGTTCAAGGCGTCAATACACGGCTCGCCCATGACGGCTACGACCCGCGCGACTATCACGGCTTCGTCAACCCGCCTGTGGTTCACGCCTCCACAGTATTGTTTCCCGACGCGGCAAGCATGGCAAGCCGGAACCAGAAATACACATACGGGACTCACGGCACGACCACGACAGATGCATTATGCAACGCCATCGACGCTTTGGAGGGCTCGGCTGCTACGATCCTGCTGCCCTCCGGACTTGCGGCGGTTACGGTGGCGCTGCTTGCCTTCCTTAAAGCCGGTGACCACGTGCTCATTGTCGACAGCGTGTATTTTCCGACCCGCCGCTTTGCCAATGGCTTGATGAAGGGCCTTGGAATTTCAGTTGACTATTATGATCCAGCGATTGGCGCGGGAATAGGCCAGATGATGAAGCCCAACACCAAGGTGGTGTTCACCGAATCGCCGGGCTCAAACACGTTCGAGATGCAGGATATTCCTGCCATTGCCAAAGCCGCCCACGCGCGCGGTGCGATTGTCATGATGGACAATACCTGGGCAACGCCGTTGTTTTTCAAACCCTTGGACCACGGCGTTGACATTTCGATTCATGCCGCGACCAAATACCCGTCCGGCCATTCGGACGTGTTGATGGGAACGGTCTCCGCCAATGAACGCTGCGCTGCGCAACTCAAGGAAGCCAACATGGTGCTGGGCTTGTGTGTCGGCGGCGACGATGCCTATCAGATCCTGCGCGGCCTTCGCACAATGGGCATTCGCCTTGAGCGGCATCAGGAAAGCGCGCTGAAACTTGCGCAGTGGCTCGAGACAGACGAACGGGTCTCAAAGGTTCTGCACCCGGCGCTGCCATCCTTTGCGGGTCACGATCTTTGGAAGCGCGATTTTTGCGGGTCGAGCGGCATATTCTCGATCGTCTTGAAAGAAAGCGCGACCCGCGCGGCATTTGAATTCCTCGACGCCCTGCGGATATTCGGCCTTGGCTATTCCTGGGGCGGCTATGAAAGTCTTGCCCTGCATGTTTCGATTGCCGACCGCGTCGTCGCCAAGGGACCGTATGCGGGACCGATCATGCGGTTGCAGATCGGGCTTGAAGACGTTGAGGACTTGAAAGCGGATATCGAACGCGCACTGGCGGCAGCGTCGAAAACCCAGTGAGTGGCGATCCCGGCAGGATTCGAACCTGCGACCTAGGGCTTAGAAGGCACTTGCTCTATCCATCTGAGCTACGGGACCGGATTGGTTCAGTGACGCTCAATGCGTCCAGGGCTGCGTGCGGTCAAACTTGAAGTTGTCCGAATAGGCAACCCGTCGGCGCTTGGCTTCCTTTAGCTCTTCGACACGAAACTCAAGGCCATGCTTGTTGGCATAAGCGATGGCCTGCTCCCGGGTGTCGAATTTCAACCGGACCTGCGAAAGCATGTCGGCCGAAGACGTATATCCCATCAGGGACTCGACACGTCTTGGCGAGGCCGGATCAAACTCCAATGTCCAATCGCCCGTCTTGGCCTTGCCGGACTGCATGGCGGTCTTGGCGGGGCTGTAAATTCTGGCGGACATGAGCGGCTCCAGGACATTTCTCGTTTGCGCGCTTCTAACCGGTTTTCTGAAGAGCGGAAAGGTGTCTGGACCGACTAATTGGTCGGGGTGAGAGGATTCGAACCTCCGGCCTCCTCGTCCCGAACGAGGCGCGCTACCAGGCTGCGCCACACCCCGGCTTGCAAAGTGCTGGGCCCGTTGGTCGGAGCGAGAGGATTCGAACCTCCGACCCCCTGATCCCAAATCAGGTGCGCTACCAGGCTGCGCTACGCTCCGTTGCCATACAGGCCAGACTTGCGGGCCGTTCGATACACGCTTCGCACCACAAGAGCAACACGCAAATCACCCCGCGCTCAGAGTTCCATTTCCTCCTGCCTCGGATCGCGGTCCGATACGATCTGCGCGGCAAGTGACCGCGATATGCGCACCTGTCGCTCGAGCGCCAAACGATCGAGGCGGCCGGCAATATCGGCGGCGGCTGCGAGTGAACGCTCCATGCGATTGACGAGAAAACTGATGACACTGGCGTCGACGCTGACTTGCCGGTCCGAAAAGAGCTTGGCCAGAACCGCCGACAAAAGAGCATCATCGGGCGCCTCAATGTTCACCAGCGCGGCGGAAGTCAGCCGCGAAATGAGATCGGGCAATGCCAATTGCCAATATTGCGGCGGCCTGCGCGCCGTGATCAGCAGCGTGTTCCCTGATTGGCGCAGCGAATTGATCAAATGAAACAATCCGGTTTCGTTGGAGGGGGCCGCGTCAATATCTTCGATCAGCACCGGGCGCGGTACGGCATTCAATAGCGAAAGATTTCCCAACGCCTGCGGATCTAGGCAAATGGCGCCGGATTTTTCAGCCCAAATGGCCGCAAGATGCGTCTTGCCCGAACCAGAAGGACCGGCCAACACCGCTACCGGCGCCAGCCAGCCGGGCCATTGATCCACCAGTTCCACTGCGGGCTGGTTTGATCTGGCGACAATGAGGTCGTCCCTCGTCATTGCCGGGCGCATCGCAAGCTCCAGCGGCAATTGCTTCAGCGCGCCGGGATCTTCCATCGCGCGTCAGG
This sequence comes from Phyllobacteriaceae bacterium, assembly GCA_031401375.1. GTDB lineage: Bacteria > Pseudomonadota > Alphaproteobacteria > Rhizobiales > Rhizobiaceae > JANOYJ01. The sequence continues at coordinate 19,564 of JANNRN010000129.1, forward strand.
ATGGCTCGCCATGGCCGCGATAGAGCGGCGAGGCGAGATAGCGGCCTATGGCAAAGCGCACCAGAACGCCAACGGCAGCAGCGGCGGGCACTGCAACCATGAGGCCAACGAAGCCGAACAAGGCGCCAAAGGCAAACAGCGCGAACATGAGCCAGACGGGATGCAGTCCAACACTCTCGCCGACCAGCTTTGGCTGAAGAATGTTGCCTTCGATGAACTGGCCGATGCCGAAGACCAGCGCAACGGCGCCCACCATCCACCAGTTCGGCCAAAATTGCACAACGGCAACACCGAGCGCGATCACCAGCCCCACAAGCGAGCCCACATAGGGAATGAACGAGATCAACCCCGCAAAAAGCCCGATCAGGAGAGCAAAATTGAGCCCGGTCAGGGTCAGCCCCCCCGCGTAGAGAAGCCCGAGAATAATGCAAAGCGTGCCCTGGCCCCGCACAAAACCGGCAATTGCCGTGTTGATATCGGTGAAAATCGCCCGCACCGTGGTCACCTGATCGCGGGGGATCCAGGTGTCAACTTTCTCGACCATGCGGTCCCAGTCATAGAGCGTGTAGAATGCGACTACAGGCGTGACGACAAAAAGGCCGCCAATGTCGAGCAGCGTCTTCGATGAACTCCAGATCGACTGCAGCAAACCGGTCAGGAACCCGGCGCCTTGCGAAAGCAGCGAGCCGATGCCGTTCTTCAAAACCGCTGAATCAACCCCCAGGAGGTTCTTGATCCACTCGGCATTCTGCGAGGCGACCAGTTCCTGCAGCCGGGCGACATAGCCCGGCAGGCGCACGGCAAAATCCGAAAACTGCGCCACCAGTATCGGCACAAAAATCATCAAGGCCAAGACAAAGATCACGATGAAACTGATCAGAATGAACAATGTGGCCAACAACCGGCTCAGCCCCAGCCGTTCGAGCCTGTCGGCGACCGGGTCGAGGAAGTAGGCGAGCGACATGCCCACAACAAAGGGGAGAAGGATCGAACTGAATACGTAAAGAAACAGGCCGAAGGCAAGCAAAGCGCCAATCCAGAAAAAAATCTGCCTTTTGAACAGGCGCGCACTCTCCTCTTCGCGCGCCAATTCTGCCGCGCTCGGTTTGCGCATCTTCAAAGTTTCAGCTCTTGCCATCGGATTCCGCAAAGCCGGCCATATGGCGCAGCCATTGCACGAGATAGGCTGCGGCAGACAGCGCGGTCAAGAGCGCCACGAGCCAAACAAGGAATGTGCGTATCAACGGATAGTCCAGAACCAGAGCAAGTTCGGCGAGAACGAAGGCGGCAAGGATGATCTGCATGGCCGTGTTCATTTTCGAGATGAACAAAGGGCGCATCTCGACGGGATTGCCCATGATGGTCGAAAGGACAACGGCTCCCACGATCATCGCATCGCGCGATACAACGGCATAGACCAGCCAAAGCGGCAAAACGGCGAGATACCCGCAAGCAATGAAAATGGTGACCAGCAAAAGCTTGTCGGCAATTGGATCCAGATAGGCACCAAGTTCGGAGCGCTGATTGTATCGGCGGGCGATAAAACCGTCGACCGCATCCGAGACGCCGGCAACCAGAAACCCGGCCAGTGCAAGCGCGGTATGACCCTTGAAAAGCGCATAAATGACAAAGGGAACCAGAACGAAGCGAAAGATGGTAATGAAGTTCGGAATGGTCATCCATGTTCCTCAGCAGTGCGGCATACCTAAGCATCACCAAGGGCAATTCCAAGCTGCCCGGCGCTGTTTGCATTGAATCGCAGCGATTTTCAACAGGTGCGGTCCCTGTGCAACTTGCACGCCCGTTGATGCCATGCCATTGCGACGGCGCAAAGAGAGACGTTGCCATGATGCAGAAAAACGGCCTGACCTATGCGCAAGCGGGCGTTGATATTGACGCCGGCAACTTGCTGGTCGAGAAGATCAAGCCTGCGGTGCGCTCGACACGGCGTCCCGGCGCGGATGGCGAAATCGGCGGATTTGGCGGGCTGTTTGATCTGAAAGCCGCAGGCTTTAAGGACCCGGTTCTGGTCGCGGCCAATGATGGCGTCGGCACCAAGGTGAAAATTGCCATCGAGTCCGGCCTGCATTCGACCGTCGGCATTGATCTTGTGGCCATGTGCGTCAACGATCTTGTTGTTCAAGGCGCTGAACCATTGTTTTTCCTCGACTATTTCGCGACCGGCAAACTTGATCCCGCAAAGGGCGCAACGATCGTGGCGGGAATTGCCGAAGGCTGCAGGCAGGCCGGATGCGCCTTGATCGGCGGCGAGACGGCGGAAATGCCGGGCCTGTATTCCGGAGAGGATTACGACCTTGCCGGTTTCTCGGTCGGCGCGGCCGAACGCGGCGCCTTGCTGCCACGCCCCGATGTTGGCGTTGGCGATGTGTTGCTCGGTCTTGCCTCGTCGGGCGTTCATTCCAACGGTTTTTCGCTTGTTCGCCGCATTGTCGAGATTTCCGGTCTGAGCTGGAGCGATCCGGCGCCGTTTGACCCTGACAGGTCATTGGCCGAGGCGCTGCTTGTGCCGACGCGCATCTACGTGAAGCCGCTGCTTTCCACCTTGCGTTCGACACCCGGCATCAAGGCTCTCGCCCATATCACCGGCGGCGGATTTGTGGACAATATTCCGCGCGTTTTGCCGGAGAATGTTGCCGGCGAGGTCAATCTTTCCGCCATTACAGTGCCCCGCGTTTTCTCATGGCTCGCGGCCGCGGGCGGCGTGGCGACACTCGAAATGCTGCGCACCTTCAATTGCGGGATCGGCATGATTGCCGTGGTGGAAGCCGAAAACGCCGATGCTGTCTCGTCAGCGCTTGCAGCGCAGGGTGAGAAAGTCGTGACGCTCGGCCGTCTCGTCCCCCGAGATGGTCAAGGCGTGGTTTTCAAAGGAACCCTGGCGCTTTGACCCGGCGGAAAAAGCGCGTCGCCATCCTGATTTCAGGACGCGGGTCGAACATGGTCGCGCTGATTGAGGCGGCGAAGGACCATGATTATCCGGCCGAAATCGTCTGCGTTGTCTCCAACAAAGCTGATGCGCCCGGATTGACGCTGGCAAGCAGCCACGGCATTCCGGTGCGGGTGATCGCAAACAGACAGTTTTCGAGCCGTGAGGCGCATGACGCGGCAATTGATGCTGTGCTTAAGGCTGGGCAAACCGATATCGTCTGCCTTGCCGGCTACATGCGCATCCTGTCGCCCGCGCTTGTCGAAAAATGGCAGGGCCGAATCATCAACATCCACCCCTCGCTGTTGCCTGAGTTCAAGGGGCTGGACACCCATGAGCGGGCCATAGAGGCCGATGCGCGCGAACATGGCTGCACCGTGCATTTCGTGACGGCAGGGATGGACGACGGCCCGATTATCGCCCAGGCCCGTGTGCCGGTCATGCCGGGCGATACCGCTGAAACGCTGTCAACCCGTGTGCTGGTCGCCGAACATCAGCTTTATCCTTCCGCTTTGCGCCAGCTGGCGGAAGGTTCTGTCCGTCTGGAAAGCGGAAACGTGATTTTCGCTGAAGGAAATTGACCCTTCAACTCCGGGCGAAACCGCGATAGAGCCAACGGCGAAGTCCACAATTGTTCCCACGCCATTTCCGCATTACACGAAATCAATCCGCATGATCCGCCACATTGTTTTTTTCAGCGCCAAGAAATCCGAGGACATCGCGGCTATCCGCGACGGATTGATGCGGCTTGCAACGATCCCGCATTCGCTCGCTTTTGAAGTCAGCGTCAACCGCAAGACCGATCCGCTGTCCGGTGCAATCGACGTTGTTGTCTATGCCGAATTCAAGGACGATGCGGCTTTGCAGGCTTACCGCAATCATCCCGTCTACAAAGAGACGAC
>JANNRN010000130.1:0-8015 GCA_031401375.1 Phyllobacteriaceae bacterium
GCGTCCGGTGAACTCGGGGAAATTATTGGTGGAATGCAGGTTGCGCGAAGCCTCCTCCCACCGGTTGTTGTAGACAAGGTCATTCCAGTCCGGGATCTGGTTGTTCACCGGGCAGCCATTGTGGCAATAGGGAATGCCGCAGTCCATACAACGCGCCGCCTGTCCGCGCGTCGCCTCGTCGCCGAGCGGGATGGTGAATTCCTTGTAGTTGCGGATACGGTCCGACGCAGGCTTGTAATTCCTGTCACGCCGGTCGATCTCGAGGAAGCCTGTTACTTTTCCCATGTGTCAATCTTTCCGTTTTCGGATCGCTTCCCTCAGCGCGCCGACTTTAGTGTGTGCCTTGAGCCGCAGCGGCAAATGCCTGTGCCGCCAAAATGTCATCCCGTGTGATTGCCGGGTAATCCTCAATCAGCACTTCGACCGTCTGACCATTCCCAAGCTTCCTCAAAATAAGCTCGACCGTGATCCGTGTCCCGCAAACCGCCGGTTTTCCCATCATGATGTCTGGGTCGGAAACAATCCTCTCATGCATCATGAGTTATCATCCTCTTCAGTATCATCATCAGGCCAGTCCCCAAGGGGGTGGTAGTTACGAATTGCATACCGGCCTTCGACCGATGTTGGATAAATCACGATTGACCCGTCTTTATCCTGCCTGATGAGAATGTCTTCTCCTGCCAAGACAACCTCATCCGGTATCCGTACGAAACGCGCGCCATCGATGACGGTCACCTTGCCGTCAAAATCGAATGTTTCCCAAGGCATGATCGGCCTCCTTTCGCAACTTGTTGCGATTGAGGCAGCCCTATAGCGCCAAACTCGTTCGCTCGCTACGCCAAGATCACTCCGCCGCCACGCCCATCCGCTCCTGCTCCATCTCCATCAGCGCTCGCCGGTATTCGACCGGCATGACTTTGCGGAACATCGGCCGGTAATGCGCCCATTGTTCGATGATCTTCTTGGCGCGCAGCGAGCCGGTGTGCTTGTGATGCGTCACCACAAGCTGCAACAACCGCTCATCGTCATGGCTCGACATGTTTTCCATCACGTCGATGCGGCCCTTGAACTCAAGATCGCCGCCATGATGATGCAGCTTTTCAAGGAGATCATCCTCTTCCGGAACCGGCTCAAGCTCGACCATCGCCATGTTGCAGCGCTCGGCAAAATCACCCTCCTCGTCCAGCACATAGGCAATGCCGCCCGACATGCCGGCGGCGAAATTCCGTCCGGTCTTGCCAAGCACGACGACAACGCCGCCGGTCATGTATTCGCAGCCGTGGTCGCCAACGCCTTCGACTACAGCGATGGCGCCCGAATTGCGCACCGCGAACCGCTCGCCGGCAACGCCCGAGAAGTAGCACTCGCCCTCGGTCGCGCCGTACAGAACCGTGTTGCCGATAATGATCGACTCGCCCGCGTCGATTTTGGAATCCTTTGACGGCCGCACAATGATGCGGCCGCCAGAAAGTCCTTTGCCGACATAGTCATTACCGTCGCCCGACAGATCAAACGTCACGCCGCGCGCCAGGAACGCGCCGAACGACTGGCCGGCCGTGCCGGTGAACGACACGTTGATCGCACCGTCTTTCAAGCCTTTTTGCCCGTACGACTTGGCGATGACACCCGAAAGCATCGCGCCAGCCGTGCGGTCGGTGTTGCGGATTTCCATCGAAATCGACACCGGCTCGCCTTTTTCCAACGCGGGCGCTGCCGCAGCGATCAGCTTGCGGTCAAGAATATCGTCGATCGGATGCTTCTGGCGCTCGGTGTTGCGAATGGCGTCAGCCGCAGCTTCCGGCTTGTGGAACAGCCGGGAGAAATCGAGGCCCTTGGCCTTCCAATGCGAAATCGCGCCATCCTTGCCGAGCAGTTGCGATTGGCCGGTGATCTCTTCCAGCTTGCGGTAGCCCATTTTCGCCAGCAATTGCCGCACTTCTTCGGCGATTGAGAAGAAGAAGTTGATCACATGCTCCGGCTCGCCCTTGAAGCGCTTGCGCAAGACCGGGTCCTGCGTCGCCACGCCAACCGGGCAGGTGTTGAGATGGCATTTGCGCATCATGATGCAGCCCGCCGCAATCAACGGGCCGGTGGCAAAGCCGAATTCGTCCGCGCCAAGCAGCGCCCCGACAATGACATCGCGCCCCGTCCGCAATCCGCCATCCACCTGCAGCGCAATGCGCGAGCGCAACCCGTTGAGCACTAGCGTTTGATGCGTTTCGGCAAGGCCCATTTCCCAAGGGGAACCCGCATGTTTGATCGAGGTCAGCGGCGAAGCGCCGGTGCCGCCGTCATAGCCGGAAATCGTGATATGATCGGCGCGCGCCTTGGCGACACCGGCCGCGACCGTACCGACACCGATTTCCGACACGAGCTTGACCGACACATCCGCCGCCGGATTGACGTTTTTCAGGTCATAGATCAGCTGCGCCAGGTCTTCGATGGAATAAATGTCATGGTGCGGCGGCGGCGAGATCAGGCCGACCCCTTGCGTGGAATGGCGCACCTTGGCAATGGTCGCATCGACCTTGTGGCCGGGCAATTGTCCGCCCTCGCCGGGCTTTGCGCCCTGCGCCATCTTGATCTGCATCATGTCCGAGTTGACCAGATATTCCGCCGTCACGCCAAAGCGGCCAGAGGCCACCTGCTTGATCGCCGAGCGCTCCGGATTGCGCGAACCGTCGGCGAGCGGCATGTAGCGGTCCGGCTCTTCGCCGCCCTCGCCCGTGTTCGACTTGCCGCCGATGGCGTTCATGGCGCGCGCCAATGTTGTGTGCGCCTCGCGCGAGATCGAGCCGAACGACATCGCCCCGGTCGAGAATTTGCGCACAATGACAGCGGCGGTTTCAACTTCTTCCAGCGGCACCGGCGCGCGGCCGCTCTCCTCGGCCATGGCAATGGTGAACAGGCCGCGGATCGCCTGCGCGCGCGCCGTCTCCCGGTTCATCAGCTTTGAATATTCGGAAAATGTCTCGAACGAATTGGTGCGCACGGCATGCTGGAGCTTGGCCACCGTGTCCGGCGACCACATATGCGCCTCGCCGCGCAGGCGGAACATATATTCGCCGCCCACTTCCAAAGCGTTGCGCATCACCGGATTGTCGTTGAACGCGTCGCGGTGGCGGGCCGTGGTTTCACCTGCCACTTCATCAAGGCCGATGCCTTCAATCAGCGTTGAGGTTCCGGTGAAATATTTCGCCACAAATTCAGAGCGCAGGCCGACGGCATCGAAAATCTGCGCGCCGCAATAGGATTGGTAGGTCGATATGCCCATCTTCGACATGACCTTGAGAATGCCTTTGCCGACCGACTTGATATAGCGGTAGACCAGTTCGTCCTTCTCGACTTCCGGCGGGAACTCGCCCCGCTCATGCATGTCCTCCAGCGTCTCGAACGCCAGATAGGGATTGATCGCTTCCGCGCCGTATCCTGCAAGGCAACAGAAATGGTGCACTTCGCGTGGTTCACCTGTCTCCAGAACCACACCGACCGCAGTGCGCAACCCTTTGCGGATAAGATGGTGATGCACCGCCGCCGTCGCCAAGAGCGACGGGATCGGAATCCGGTCCGGGCCCACTTGCCGGTCCGACAAAATGATAATGTTGTAACCACCGGCCACCGCCGCTTCCGCCCGCTCGCACAATCGGTCGAGCGCGCCGCGCATCCCGGCAGCGCCTTCGATGGTGGAATAGGTAATATCGAGGGTCTTGGTGTCGAACCTGTCCTCTGTGTGACCAATGCAGCGGATTTTTTCCAGGTCCTCATTGGTCAGGATCGGCTGGCGCACTTCAAGGCGCTTGCGCCGCGAATTGCCCTCAAGGTCAAAAATGTTCGGCCGCGGTCCGATGAAAGAGACAAGGCTCATCACCAGCTCTTCGCGGATCGGATCAATCGGCGGGTTGGTCACCTGCGCGAAATTCTGCTTGAAATAGGTGAACAACAGCTTCGACTTGTCGGACATGGCCGAGATCGGCGTGTCCGTGCCCATTGAGCCGACAGCTTCCTGGCCGATTGTGCCCATCGGCGCCATCAGCACTTTCGTGTCTTCCTGCGTGTAGCCAAACGCCTGCTGGCGGTCGAGGAGCGGCACGTCGGTGCGCGAGGCCCGCGCTTCCACAGGCTTCAGATCCTCCAGCACCAGCTGCGTGCGCTCCAGCCACTTTTCGTAAGGGAACGCGCCAGCCATTTCGTTCTTGATCTCTTCATCGGAGACAATTGTCCCCTTCTCAAGATCGATCAGCAGCATCTTGCCCGGCTGCAGCCGCCACTTCTTGACAATCTTGGCCTCATCCACCGGCAGAACACCTGCCTCCGAGGCCATGATCACCCGGTCGTCATTGGTTACGATGTAGCGCGCCGGCCTCAATCCGTTGCGGTCAAGCGTCGCGCCGATCTGCCTTCCGTCGGTGAAGGCGACCGCCGCCGGTCCGTCCCATGGCTCCATGAGCGCGGCGTGATATTCGTAGAACGCCTTGCGTTCCTTGGCCATCTGCTTGTTGCCGGCCCAGGCTTCCGGGATCAGCATCATCATCGCATGCGCCAGCGAATAGCCGCCCTGGCACAGAAATTCGAGCGCGTTGTCAAAGCAGGCCGTGTCGGATTGCCCCTCGTAGGAAATCGGCCACAGCTTGGAAATGTCATTGCCAAACAGCTCTGAATCCACCGAGGCTTGGCGCGCGGCCATCCAGTTCACATTGCCGCGCAACGTGTTGATCTCGCCATTATGCGCCACCATCCGGTAAGGATGCGCCAACTTCCAGGACGGGAACGTATTGGTCGAAAACCGTTGATGCACCAGAACGAGCGCTGATTCAAACCGCGGGTCGGTCAGATCCTGATAATAAGAGCCGACCTGATAGGCGAGAAACATCCCCTTGTAGACGATGGTGCGCGACGACAGGGAAACCACGTAAAAGCCGTTGTCGCGCCCTTGTGTCTCGGCATAGATGCGGCCGGAGATCACCTTTCTGACGATGAACATGCGCCGTTCGAATGCTTCCTCATCGGCAATCAACGCGCCGCGGCCGATGAAAACCTGCATGTGGCAGGGTTCTGTCGCCGCAATATGGGGCGCCTTGGAAAGACTTGAATTATCAACCGGAACGCGCCGGAACCCCAAAAAAACCTGTCCTTCCAGCGCAATGACTTCCTTGACGATGTTCTCGCAATGCTCCCTGAGCTCTTCGTCCTGCGGCATGAAGATGTAACCAACCGCGTAATGCCCGGCTTGCGGCAGGGTGACGCCTTGTTTTGCCATCTCTTCGCGAAAGAACCGGTCAGGGATTTGCACGAGCAATCCCGCGCCGTCGCCCATTAACGGGTCGGAGCCGACGGCGCCTCGATGGGTAAGGTTTTCGAGCATGGCCAGCCCGTCCCGAATAATTTCGTGTGATTTCACGCCATTCATGTTGGCAATGAAGCCGACGCCGCAGGCATCATGTTCGTTACGCGGATCATAGAGGCCCTGCGCCTCGGGAAGCCCGAAGGCATTGCGAACTTCGCGCTTTTCTTGGCGCAGCGAGCCCGTCGTTACGGAAGGCGTGAAAATCGTCATCGCTTTGTCCTCCATTGCATCCGAGCCAGGCTTGTGCATGCTAACCGCCAATCTGAAGGCGCCGCGCCGGCGTGAAAACTCGTCTGCGCCGGTTTTGATTTCAGATTATTATGACAGCATTGCTGTCCTAATTGTCTTTGGCATAGATTGATTCGATGCACAAGATATGCCGCGCATTTTTCCAAAATCGCTGGGTGAACAAAGTTCAGCGCCAATCAAACCTTGATACGGCAATTCCGTCCTGCCATGGTGAAGCGCACACCGGTTGGCCGCATGAAACTCTATCCGCTTTTTCTCTTGATGGCGACAGCCGCAGTCTTCAGCCCGGGACCCGGCGTCGTCATGACACTCACCAACTCCCTGCGCTACGGTTATCGTGGCACAATTGGCGGGATTTTTGGCATAGCTGTCGGCACTTTTGTCGTTGCGGCCATCTCGGCCACAGGTTTGGGCGTGATCCTGGCAACTTCAGCGCTTGCCTTTACAATCCTCAAATTCGCAGGGGCGGCGTATCTTGCCTATCTGGGTGTGCGGCTTTGGCGCTCGCCCGTATACAAGTTTGAAACGCAGGTTGCCCGGCAAGTGGGATTTGGCCGAAGATTTGCCGAAGGCATGTCACTGACTTTGACCAATCCGAAAGCGATATTCTTTTTCCTTTCGGTTTTTCCCCAATTCATCGATCCGGCTGGCAACTTCTTTGCCCAGTTTTTGATCCTGGCGCTGACCTTCAGTTCACTTGTTGTTGTGATCCATACGCTTTATGCGCTTTTTGCCAGGTACGCCAAGTCCTGGCTCACATCCGAACGGGGCGGTCGCTCCATCAATAGAGCCGGGGGCCTGACGTTCATGTTCTTTGGAGCCGTCCTTGCAACAGCGAGGCAGTAGAGCACTTTGGCCATTATTTGAAATTGGAATTTCCGATGTTCTTTGCCTCTGACAACTGCGCGGGCGCGCACCCGGCCATCATGGAAAACCTCGCGCGCCACGCAGCCGGCTTTGTGCCCTCCTATGGCGCCAGCGATCTTGACAAGGCTGTTGAGCGGCGGTTCTGCGATGTTTTCGAACGCGAAGTCGCTGTCTTTTTTGTCGGCACCGGCACAGCCGCCAATGCGCTCGCCCTTGCCAGCGTCAACCGTCCGGGAGGCGTCACCTTCTGTCATCGAGAGGCGCACGTCATGACTGACGAATGCGGTGCGCCGGAATGGTTCACCCAAGGGGCGCGGCTATGCGGTGTGGATGGTCCCCTTGGACGGATGAACCCGGACGAGTTGCGGCACGCGATCATGCGCTATCCCGCCGCCTTGGTGCATTCCGGACAGCCGATGGCTGTTTCCCTCTCACAATTGACCGAGGCGGGGACCTGTTATTCGCTCGCGGCAATCTCGGAGATCTCACAAATCGCGCAGGGTGCCGGCTTGCCGGTTCATATGGATGGCGCGCGTTTTGCGAACGCACTGGTGAACCTTGGCTGCACGCCAGCCGAAATGACCTGGAAAAGCGGCGTCGACATGCTTTCCTTTGGTGGAACCAAGAACGGCTGCTTCTGCGCCGAGGCAGTGATATTCTTCAATCCGGATATGGCGCGCGGCTTTCCTTTCCTGAGAAAACGCGCCGGCCAGCTTTTTTCCAAATCCCGGTTCATCGCGGCCCAGTTCGACGCTTATCTTGATGGCGGCCTATGGCTGGAACTCGCACGCCACGCCAATCGGATGGCCCAGGATCTCTCCACAAACATTCGCGCATCCAGCACAATGCGGCTTGCCTGGGAGCCGGAAGGAAACGAGGTTTTCGCAATTTTGAAGAGAACCGATGCAAAACGGCTGCGCGCTGCAGGCGCCGTCTTCGGTGAATGGACCGTTCCCTATGGCGATACCGTCGAGATCGCAGATGACGAAATGCTGGTGCGCCTTGTCACGAGCTTTGCGACGGCAACGGAAGAAATCGGGCAGCTTGCAGAGCAGACCAACCTTTAGGCTGGATGCATCAACACGAAACCAGCCCGCAAACGTGGACAGATTTCGCCTTGTCCTCCGTCATTGCGGCCCTCTTGCTTCGAAGATCGCCCCCGGGACGGCCGGTGGTACCCTTCGGTGCCTGTGCCTCAGTGTCCGCCAGCCGTCCTGTCCGGCAGCCGGGAAGGTGTTATCGCCTGACTATCGGCTTGCCCTTCCGGAACATAAGGCAGGAACTTCTGAGTATAGATAAACAATTACCGGTTGTTTGGGACGCACGAACGGCAAAAAATGTGTCTGACGAGGTTTCAGGCGGAGGGGGAGAATGAGCAAAAACGGGGGATTTGTTACAAAAATCCACTATTTGGACCGGTTTTTTGTTCTGGGGAGCCCTGATTTTGCAGAGAAAATGGCAAATAATGCCTACCGAACAGCCTCTGGGTTCCTTGATTTCCCGGGTCTGGCGGCAGATACCTATCAGGGCCAGCGCAGGCCGTCGGTATCGCCGG
>JANNRN010000131.1:0-2808 GCA_031401375.1 Phyllobacteriaceae bacterium
CTTGGCGAGTTCCTCCTTGAAGGTCGTCACGACGGAAACAGAATCGAATACCGCGTCAACGGCAACGCGCGGCTTTTCAACGCCGGCGAGGATTTCCTGTTCCTGGAGCGGAATGCCGAGCTTGGCATAGGTTTTCAACAGCTCGGGATCGACTTCGTCCAGCGATTTCGGCCCGCCGAACTTCTTCGGCGCCGAATAGTAGTAAATGTCCTGATAATTGATCTTCGGGTAATTCACCCGCGCCCAGGTTGGCTCCTCCATCGTCTTCCAGCGCGCAAACGCTTCCAGACGCCAGTTGAGTATCCATTCGGGCTCGCCTTTTTTGGCCGAGATGAAACGCACCGTGTCCTCGTCAAGGCCGATTGGGGCCTTGTCGCTTTCGATGATCGTCTCAAAACCGTATTTGTATTGATCAACGTCGATCAGCTTCACCTGATCGATGGTCTCCTGCACTGCAGGCATCGCTACTTCTCCTGGCTCGCCGGGTTCAAGGTCCGGCAGTCGATGATACGGTTTGGCGTATCGGATTGGTTCAACATATAGGCTTTTTGGCTGGCAAAACCAAGTCTCTTCGCGACATTTGTCATCACGCCGCCCTCGCGTTGCGGCGCATTGCAATGCCGGTCAGCGCGGCTTCAAACACGCCAAGGTCGGCGCTTTTCGTCTCGTGGCCGACCGAAACGCGCAATGCGCCGCCAATCTCGCCAAGTCCCATCGCTTTAAGAACATGGCTGACGCCAAGTTTGCCCGACGAACACGCCGATCCGGCAGAAAGCGCAACACCGCCCAGATCAAAGGCAATCTGCGCCGTTTCGGCGTTGAGGCCCGGAATCGTGAAGAATGTCGTATTGGGCAGACGATCAACATGTTCGCCATGAATGATGGCGTCAGAGGCAAGACGCCGGATGATCGCCTCAATGGCATCGCGCGTCGCGCTGAGTTCCCCGGCTCTGGCAAGCCGGTCCTTCGCCACTATCGCCGCGGCGCCAAAGCCGGCGATCAGCGCCAGTGCTTCAGTTCCGGCGCGGTGACCCTTTTCCTGCCCGCCGCCGCGCAGGAGCGGCTGCGGCATCAGAAGCGTTGACCTGGCAATCAGCGCGCCGATGCCCTTGGGTCCACCCATCTTGTGCGCGGACACTAACAGGAAATCGGCGTAACCTTCTGACATATCGAGCGCAATGCGGCCCGGGGCCTGAACGGCGTCAACGATGAGGACGCCGCTATACTGTTTCACAATGGCGGAAATTTCAGCGATTGGCTGGATGACGCCGCTTTCATTGTTTGCCAATTGCACGGCGACAAGCGGCAGGCCCAAAGACTTGTCATGGGATGAGAGCACGTCTTCCAGCGAGGCCCCAGCCTTCCCCCTTGCGGGGAAGGTGGCGCCGGAGGTGCCGGATGGGGGTGGTGAGGAAGATGCTGAGGGTGAAGAATAGTTCGTCAACGATTTTGTCTGCTGCGAAGAGCCTTCTTCACCACCCCCATCCGTCAGCTCCGCTGACACCTTCCCCGCAAGGGGGAAGGCTGGAACAACACGCCCATCGCCGTCAACCGGCACAACAATCACATCAGACTTTGCGAACCGCCCCCCGGCCAGAATTGCCGGATGCTCGACCGCCGATACATAAAGCTTCGACATTTTCAAAGGCCCGCGGCCCATCAGATAATTGGGCGTCAACGCAAGGTTCGCCGCCTCCGTCGCGCCGGAGGTGAAAATCACCTGCTCGGCTTTGGCATTGACGAGTTCGGCCACCTTGCGCCGGGCGTCTTCGATGACATGGCGCGCCTTGCGCCCTTCGGCATGCACCGAGGACGGATTGCCGGGCAAATCCAGCGCATTGATCATCGCTTCCCGCGCTTCGATGAGAAGCGGCGCGGTGGCGTTGTGATCCAAATAGGCGCGATGTGCTGTCACGATAATCCCTCGCGTCAGTTCAAGGCTGACGGAAGTGTCTATTTTCTTGAAATTCAAACCTGAATTGCTCTAAAGAGGCGCCGCTGCCTTGGCTGTTCAGTTTTGAATGGTTCTAAAGTTCTTCTAGGTAAAGCGCTTTTGCCCGTCAAGACGGCTTGCCAATGGAATGAACGGTTGGCGCTGGCTGAGTTGGGCGTCGACAGATTGTGGAGTCAAAATGCCCGAAGTGATTTTCAACGGCCCCGCCGGCCGGATTGAGGGACGGTATCAGCCGTCCAAGGACAAGGGCGCGCCGATTGCGATGGTGCTGCATCCGCATCCGCAGTTCGGCGGAACGATGAACAACAAGATTGTCTATGACCTGTTCTACATGTTCCAGCAGCGCGGCTTCACCACGCTCCGCTTCAATTTTCGCGGCATTGGCCGCAGCCAGGGCGAGTTTGATCATGGATCAGGTGAACTCTCGGACGCTGCAGGCGCGTTGGACTGGGTGCAGTCGCTGCATCCCGAATCGAAAACCTGCTGGGTGGCAGGCTATTCCTTCGGCTCCTGGATCGGCATGCAGCTCTTGATGCGCCGTCCCGAGATCGAAGGGTTCATTTCAGTGGCGCCGCAGCCCAATACGTATGATTTCTCATTCCTGGCGCCCTGCCCGTCATCCGGTCTTATCATCCATGGCGATCAAGACCGTGTCGCGCCGATGAAGGACGTGCAAGCGCTGGTGGACAAGCTGAAATCGCAAAAGGGCATCACCATCACCCACAAGACCCTGGCCGGAGCCAATCATTTCTTCACCGGCATGGGCGACGAACTCATTGCCGATTGCTCCGATTATCTGGACCGGCGGCTGAACGGCGAACTTGTCGAAGTGCGGCCGAAGCGCCTGCGCTGAT